>CAZLLM010000187.1:0-3930 GCA_964560405.1 uncultured Prevotella sp. | reverse complement strand
ACTCTTATATGAGAGTTGACATGAGATTATAAGAGAGTTGGACAAGCCCCCGCACCGCCTTCCCTCCGCCCCCGCAAGTCGCCCTCAAAACACGCCCTTGAACCGCCGTGGAAAACGGGAATCCCGTGCGAGGGAACGGAAGGACGAAGGCGGAAAAGCGGGAAAGCCGTGATGGGAAGCGTAACGCCGCGGGCAGAAAGCGGAGATGTTGCAAGCGCAAAACGGAAAGCGCGAGCGGGTAAAGCGGAAAGGTGCAGGAAAGGAACAGAAGATTTGCAGGCAGGAAGCGGAAAAGATGCCGCGGAAACGGGAAGCCCGGGCAGGAAACGGGATGGAAGCGGGCGGGAGAGGAAAATGCGCGGCGGGAGAGCGGTGTCCCGCAGCGTCCTCCCTCCGCCCACGCATCTGCCCGCAAAACACGCCCTGAACCGTCCCGCAACACCCGCGAACCGCCGCCGGCCTCTCGGCTTGGCGGCAGCCCGCATTCGCGGCATGGGATTGTAAAAGCCGTAATGGTGCAGTTCCGTTAATTTATAATAAAAAATAGCAGCCTTTGTATTTCAGAAGATATCCTTTGCAATTCATGCCATTTGGATACGACATCGAACTGCGTGGATATGTCGGTCAGTGTCTTCGTGCAATGTAATTCTTGCTGCCGTCAAGCGAAACTAAGCACAAACCCAAATAAGCCAAAGAAAACCGTTTATGCCTGTGTCTGATTTCGAAGCCGGCGTTATTATGCGCCTGTGTATCCCAAAGAGGCGGCAAGATCGCTAAAATTTCGTTTTTGGAAAGCGCGATTCAGACAATAAAAGGGTTTTTGAATTAATTTTCACGGCAGACTGCGCCGCCGTATCAGATAAAAGCATTATTTTTGCACCGTGTTATTCAGACCAAATGCCGGCGGCATTTTTCTAAGAGAACATCCGACAAATTATTAAAATATGTAACAGGCGTTCAGTTCCTTTGCGGGTCAGGCGCGTTTTACATTACAGCAGAATCAAGACATGCCGAATTACAACAAAGAAGAGCTTCTGAAGAAAAGCGAAGACGAAGTGCGCTCCATAGCAGAGGAGTTCGGAATAAATCACAGGGGTTCCACTTCCTTGGAAAGCCTTGTTTATCAGATACTCGACGAGCAGGCCGTGCAGAGCTCCATAAAAAAGAAGCCCTCGGCGCGGCGTCGGGTGCGCATTCCGAAGAAAGAGACCGACCGTGTGTATTCCGCTTCGCAAGACCACGGCGAAAACGTGGAGAAGAAGCAGGAAAAGGACGCGCCGCCTGCCGCGCATGACGGAAAGCCCTCCGCGGCAGTCCCTGCGGCGGCTGCGCCGGAGAATGCCGCCGAGCCCCAGCCTAAACGGAAACGCGGCCGCCCCCGCAAGACGCCGGCCGCCCCTCCCGCGGAAGCCGAGGCCGCAGCAGCGGGCAAGAAGAAGCCGGGGCGCAAGAAGAAATCCGTTTTGCCTGACGGCGGCAAAGACGGCGGAGCGGAAAGCGTTTCCGAACCGGCGAAGCCCGTTCCTGTGGCGGAGGTTGTTACGGATTACGAAACGATACGCAGCTCCTTGACCAGCGGCGGGAATCCCCCTGAGGCGCAGAGGGGGAAGCGGGAAGAAGAGACTGCCGCAGCCCGGGTTCCCGCGCAGGAGCAAGAGGCCGATTTCATCACGGTCATTGACATTCCCCCGATAGAAGATTACGGGACGGCGTTCGCAGACAGCGGCAGCCACGCCTACGACAGCCACGCCTACGGCGGACACGCTTACAGCGGCAGGCTCGTGCCGGAGGAGATCGTGCCGGGCAAAGCGGACACGCGGGCGAAAGCCGGTCACAGCTTCGACGACGCTCTCGGAGGCAGCGGCTCTTTGGAAATAATGCCGGAAGGTTTCGGCTTCCTGCGCTCTTCCGATTACAACTACCTCTCTTCGCCTGACGACATTTACGTTTCCAGCCAGCAAATCAAGGCTTACGGTCTCAAGACGGGCGATATCGTCGACGGCAGCGTAAGGATCCCTCGCGAAGGCGAGAAGTTCTTCGCGCTTGTCAGAGCCGACAAAATCAACGGCCTCCCCCCCTCCGAAGTGCGCGACCGGGTTCCTTTCGAACACCTGACGCCGTTGTTCCCTGACGAGAAGTTCAAGTTATGCCAAGGCAGGAATGACAACATTTCAGTCAGGATAGTCGACCTGTTCACCCCGATAGGCAAAGGGCAGAGAGCCTTGATCGTGGCGCAGCCCAAGACCGGCAAGACAATCCTGCTCAAAGACATAGCCAACGCCATAGCGAGAAACCATCCCCAGACTTACCTGATGATGCTCCTCATAGACGAAAGGCCCGAGGAGGTAACCGACATGGCGCGCACCGTGAACGCCGAAGTCATAGCGTCCACTTTCGACGAGCCCGCCTCGCGCCACGTGAAGATAGCCGGGCTTGTTATAGAGAAAGCCAAAAGGATGGTCGAATGCGGGCACGATGTCGTGATTTTCCTCGACTCGATAACGCGGCTGGCGCGCGCGTACAACACGATATCCCCCGCAAGCGGCAAGGTGCTGTCGGGAGGTGTCGACGCGAACGCGCTTCAGAAGCCGAAGCGCTTCTTCGGAGCGGCCCGGAACATCGAGGGCGGCGGCTCGCTCACCATTATAGCCACAGCCCTCATAGACACGGGGAGCAAGATGGACGAAGTCATCTTCGAAGAGTTCAAGGGCACGGGAAACATGGAGCTCCAGTTAGACCGCACGTTAAGCAACAAGCGCATTTTCCCGGCCGTCAACATAACCGCCTCCAGCACGCGCCGCGACGACCTGCTGCACGACCGGCAGACGCTCGACAGGATGTGGATCCTCCGCAAATACATTGCGGACATGAACTCCGTAGAAGCCATGACATTCGTCAAGGACAGGCTGGAAAACACAGCCAGCAACGAAGAGTTCCTGCTATCCATGAATTCCTGACAGGCGCGTTGAAAACCGTCATCAGCCCCAAATCCCCGGCCTGGCGCTTGAAAGCCGAGCGCCGGGCCGGCCTCTTTCCCGCCCTGCGCCGCGCATGGCGGAGCGTCCGCAGGAAACGCCGCTTTCGCGGTTTCGCCGTCCTCGCGTCAGGACAGCCCGCGGCGGCTGTGCGGCCCGGCTTTCCCGCCGTCCGCGCCGTTCCTGCTTCTGCCCAGTGTCTTCCCCGTTTTCCGGCGGCATCCGTTCCGTTCCAGCCCGCGTCCTTTGCGTTTCCCGTCCGTTTCATCTCGTTTTCATAGCGCGTCCCTCCTGTTTTCCGCGACGGCAGGCGGGGGAATCCGCCCTCATGCCGCCGCGGAGAACTGTAAGCCCGCACGGGGAAAACGGGACGGATGTGCGGGAATGGGGAGGTACGCAGGCGGGAAACTGGAAGCCTATGCGGGAAAAGCGGGAGGCGTGAGGGCGTATAACGGAACGGGTGCGGACGGGAAACGCAAAGGACGCATACGGGAGGCGGAAAGGGCGCGCGGGAAAAACGGGGGACGGCTGCAAAGCCTGCGGCGGCCTCATGGGACATGGCTGCAAGAGGCACCGCAGAGCGCGACGCATAGGGAATGAGTGCGCGGACGGACGTAATAACACCAGCGGCGGGAGATTTCCGCGTGTTACGCAAACCCCGCCTCGCCGAATGGGCGGGGAAGCATCGGCGGGGAAGCCGTGCAGCGCAAACCTCCCGCGAAACACGACATGAGGCTGCGGCGGAGAACGGAACGGATGCCGCTGGAAAAACAGGGGAGACGCGGGCGGGAAACGAGGCGCGCGAGGCAAAAGAGGGCGCGGAGACTTGGGAAAGATGCCGGTGTCTGAGAAGCAAGGCAGGAAGGCACACGCTCAAACATTCGGCATTGTTCAATCAAGAAGTCGCTTCCTGTTATCAGGGGCAGGGCTGACTGCGAACCGGTAATCCGTAAGG
>CAZLLM010000186.1:0-3969 GCA_964560405.1 uncultured Prevotella sp. | reverse complement strand
CTCGGTTTTGCGGCGACCCGCATTTGCGGCATGGGATTGTGCAAGCCTTAAAGGTGCGGTTCCGGAACTTTCTGCAATCCGGCGGGAAAGGCCGCCTGCACGGACGGGCATATTATAGCGCGGCAAAAAGCCGGGCTGTCGTATTTTATTCATATCTTTACAAGCTATCACGGTACGGCAGGACAGCGGAGAGGCGGCTCGCACCTGCGGCGGCGCGCTCCCGCCCCGCCGTCCGGCATAAGGAGGAAAAAGAAAATGAATACATATAATGAACTACAAATGGAGGTACACGCCTCCCGCCCCCGAGGAAAAGGCGGCGGCGGAGGCTCTGGCCGGGGAACTCGGCATACACCCGGCTCTCGGAGGGCTGCTCCGTGAACGCTGCATAACGACCGAAGCCGAAGCCCGCAAGTTCTTCAATCCGAAGCGGTCGCCCTTGCACGACCCTTTTCTCATGAATGATATGCGCGAGGCCGTCAACGCCATTAAAAAAGCCGTCGAGCGGAGGGAAAGGATACTTGTAATGGGCGATTACGACGTTGACGGATACACGGCGGTGGCTGCGGTGTTCAAGTTCCTGGAGGAATACACGCCGAACATCGACTACTACATCCCCAACCGCTACGACGAGGGTTACGGCGTTTCGGAACGCTGCATAGACTACGCCGCCGAGACCGGCGTAAAGCTGATGATTGTGCTCGACTGCGGCGTAAAGGCTGTGAAAGAGGCGGAATACGCCCGCTCGCGGGGAATAGGCATGATAATATGCGACCACCACGTGCAGGACGAGGAGCTTCCCGACGCCATCGCCGTTCTCGACCCGAAGCGCAAGGACTCCACATATCCTTTCGCCCATCTGTCGGGCTGCGGAGTGGGCTTCAAGCTGATGGAGGCGTATGCGCGCGAAAGCGGCATCAACCGCAGCAAACTCGATCCGCTCCTCGACCTTTGCGCGGTAAGCATAGCCAGCGACATAGTGCCTGTAACTGGCGAAAACCGCATCCTCGCCTACCGCGGGCTGCAGAGGCTGAACAGCAACCCGTCCACGGGGCTTGCGGCGGTGATGAAAATCTGCGGGCTGGCGGATGCGGACAAGGAAATAACCATGAGCGACATCGTGTTCAAGCTCGGCCCGCGGCTCAACGCTTCGGGGCGGATGAGGAACAGCGAGCAGAACGGCAATGAGACCGTGAAGCTGCTCGTGGAGCGGGAATACGACAAAGCGGAGAAGATGGCCGAAAACATCGACAGCAGCAACGAGAAGCGGAAAGACCTCGACAGGCAGATCACCGACGAGGCGAACAAAATCGTGGACGGGCTGGACAACCTTGAAGACCTGCGCTCGCTCGTGGTGTACGACCCCTCGTGGCACAACGGCGTGGGAGTCATAGGCATAGTCGCCTCGCGCCTTACGGAAATCTACTACCGCCCTGCCGTCGTGCTCACGCTCAGCAACAACCTCGCCACCGGCTCCGCGCGCTCCGTCGCCGACTTCAACGTTTACAAGGCGGTAGAAAGCTGCCGCGACCTGCTTGAAAACTTCGGAGGGCATACTTACGCCGCCGGCATGTCCATGAAGCCGGAGAACGTCCCGGAGTTCAAGCGGCGCTTCGAGGAATACGTGGAGCGGCACATACGCGACGAGCAGACGGAAGCCTGCCTCGACATCTCGGCCGTCATAGATTTCAAGGACATCACGCCCAAATTCCGGGAAGACCTGGATAAATTCAACCCTTTCGGGCCGGGGAACCCGAAGCCCCTGTTCTGCACGCGCCGCGTTTACGACTACGGCACGAGCAGGGTGGTAGGCCGCGAGCAGGAACACATAAAGCTTGAGCTCATCGACAGCAAATCGAACAACGTAGTGAACGGCATCGCTCTCGGGCAGAGTTCGCAGGCGCGGTACATCAAGACAAAACGCGCTTTCGACATTTGCTACACAATAGAAGAGAACGCTCACCGGCGCGGGGATTTCCAATTGCAGATAGAAGCCATACGCCCGGCGGAAAAATAGGCGGGGGCGGACGGCTCAGGGCGCGGCATGCATGCGGGGCGGGAGCGCCCGGACGGCGAGCCGCTCCGCCGGCAGGGCGCCCTGGCCGCTTTGTTGTGACAAGTTTTTCGGATGGACAGCCGTTTCAGGGAAATACTCAAAACATACTGGGGATACGACGACTTCCGCGGCATACAGCGGCAGATCATCGGAAGCGTGGCGCAAGGGCGCGACACGCTCGGGCTGATGCCTACGGGCGGCGGGAAATCGGTTACGTTCCAAGTCCCCGCGCTGGCGGCGGACGGGCTTTGCCTCGTCATAACGCCGCTCATAGCGCTGATGAAAGATCAGGTGGCCGCCCTCCGCGCCAAAGGCGTGAAAGCCGCCGCCGTCTACAACGGCATGAGGCGCGGCGAGATTATAGCAGGCCTTGAGAACTGCATTTTCGGAGGGTACAAGTTCCTTTACGTGTCCCCCGAAAGGCTTTCGTCGGAGCTGTTCCTCGCAAAGGCCGCGAAAATCCCGGTGACGCTCATCGCCGTCGACGAGGCGCACTGCATATCCCAGTGGGGCTACGACTTCCGCCCGTCCTACCTCCGCATAGCCGGGATACGCAGGCTTTTCCCCGCCGCGCCGGTGCTCGCGCTTACGGCCACGGCCACGGAAGACGTGATCGAAGACATTCAGGAAAAGCTGGAGTTCCGCGAAAAAAACGTCATCCGAATGAGCTTCGAGCGCAAGAACCTGACGTATGTGGTGAGGCGGGCGGAAGACAAGGCCGCCGAACTCCTGCACATCCTCCGCAGCCTGCCCGGAACGGCGATAGTGTACACGCGCAACCGCAAGGACACTTACGACATCTCGAAAATCCTCAGAAACGAAGGCATCGTGGCGCTCAATTACCACGCCGGGCTCACGCCCATCGACAGGGACCTGCGGCAGAAAAGCTGGACAGAGGGAGAGACGCGCGTCATGGTATGCACAAACGCCTTCGGCATGGGAATTGACAAGGCGGACGTAAGGGCTGTGGTACACATGGAAGCCCCCGACTCCCCGGAAGCCTATTTCCAGGAGGCCGGGCGGGCCGGGCGCGACGGCAGGCAGGCCTACGCCGTGCTGCTCTACAACGAAGGCGACCGCGCAAGGCTCCTGCGGCGCGTGTCAGAGAATTACCCGCCCGTTGAGACCGTCCTCAACGTGTACGAGCGCCTCGCCTACTTCTTCCGCCTCGCGCTGGGCGACGGGCTCGGCGCGGTTTACGAGTTCAACATGCAGCAGTTCTGCCTGCGCTACCGCTTCTTCCCCGAAACCGTGTCCGCCGCGCTCAGAATCCTCACGCGGGCGGGGTACATCTTCTTCTCAGAGGAAGAGGAGGTGAAGTCGCGGGTGCTCTTCATGACAGAGCGCGACGAGCTTTACCGCCTCCGAAACACCGCGGCACGCCCCGAACTTGTGATACAGGCTTTGCTGCGCAACTACGGAGGCTTGTTCTCCGAATACGTGTACATCGAAGAGAGAATGCTGGCGGAGCGCACAGGCCTGCGAGAGGACGAGGTGCGGGAGACGCTCAAGCAGCTGTCCCACCAGAGGATAATACATTACATCCCGCGAAAGCACACCCCGAGAATAACCTACGTGCAGCGGCGCGAAGACATAAGCCGCATGACGTTAGCCCCCGAAGTCTACGACCTGCGCAAGGAAGAGTACGCACGGCGGATACGCGCCATGACAGAGTACGCCGAAGGAGGCGAGTGCCACAGCCGCTTCCTCCTCGCCTATTTCGGCGAGAAAAGCGCCGCCCCGTGCGGAAAGTGCGAAGTGTGCGTCGAGCGGAAAAAAGACGCGCAGGCGGCCGCTTCCTCCGCGCAGGCCGCACGGCGCTCCATACTGCGCGCGCTCCGCGACGGAAAGCCGCATTACGCCAGCGAGCTGCGCGAGCCGCGCCTCCGGGGCGCCGCCGTGTCGGCCGAGCTTGA
>CAZLLM010000185.1:0-3979 GCA_964560405.1 uncultured Prevotella sp. | reverse complement strand
CGCCGCGCTCCGAGGCGCGCCCGGCCTGCGGGGGAGGCGGGGGCTTCTTACTGCTCCGCGCCGAAGTCGAAGAGGAACGGGGAATCGGAGAGCGCGGGGAGGCTCTTGTCTTTTTCGCTGAGAATGGCTTCTCCGCGGGGGACGCGCCAGTCAATCGCGAGGGCGGGGTCGTCCCACGCTATCGCTCCTGCGCTCTGCGGCGCGTAGAAGTTGTCGCACTTGTACTGGAAGACGGCTGTTTCGCTCAGCACGGCGAAACCGTGCGCGAAGCCGCGCGGTATGAAGAGCTGCCTGCGGTTGTATTCCGTAAGCTCGGCCGCGACGTGCCTGCCGAATGTGGGGGAGCCGCGCCTTATGTCCACGGCCACGTCGAGCACTCTGCCTCTCACGGCTCTCACGAGCTTGGCCTGCGCGTGGGGGGGGCGCTGGAAGTGCAGCCCGCGTATCACGCCGTAGCGCGAGACGCTTTCGTTGTCCTGCACGAACTCTGTCTTGCCGACCGCCGCGTCGAAATCGCGGCGGCTGTAGCTTTCGAAGAAACAGCCGCGGGCGTCCTCGAAAACTTCGGGCTCGATGATCACAACCCCTTCGATGCCGGTCTTCACTACTTTCATGACTCGCGCTTAGGGCTGTCCGGCCGCGCTTCTTCGGCGCGGCGCAGCAGGTACTGGCCGTATTGGTTTTTCAGCATCGGCGCGGCGGCGGTGCGGAGCTCCTCGGCGCTTATCCATCCGTTGCTGAAAGCGATGTCTTCGAGGCAGGCGATTTTGAGGCCTTGCCGCTTTTCGATTACTTCGATGAATGTGGACGCTTCGGAGAGGGAGTCGTGTGTGCCTGTGTCGAGCCACGCGAACCCGCGCGGCAGGACGCTCACTTCCAGCCTGCCTTGCCGCAGGTACTCTTTGTTCACTGATGTTATTTCGAGTTCCCCGCGGGGCGACGGCTTCACGTTTTTCGCTATGCCGACCACGTCATTCGGGTAGAAATACAGGCCTGTCACGGCGTAGTCTGACTTGGGCTTCAAGGGCTTCTCTTCGATGCTTACCGCCTTGTTATCCTTATCGAGCTCTACCACCCCGTATCTTTCGGGGTCGTTAACGCGGCAGCCGAACACCACCGCACTGCGTTTCCTTTCGGCCGTTTCCCTGCTCTTGCGCAATATTCCCGTGAAGCCGCTGCCGTGGAATATGTTGTCGCCGAGCACGAGGCACACGCCGCTGCCGTCAAGGAACTCTTCCCCTATGATGAAAGCCTGCGCCAGCCCGTCCGGGGACGGCTGCTCCGCGTATTCGAAGCGCACACCGATGCCGCCGCCTGTCCCAAGCAGGCGCTTGAACGCCGGGAGGTCTTCCGGCGTTGATATTATGAGGATTTCGCGTATTCCCGACAGCATCAGGGCGGAAATGGGGTAATATACCATCGGCTTGTCGAAGACAGGCAGAAGCTGCTTGCTTATTCCTTTTGTTATCGGGTAGAGGCGCGTGCCTGAGCCTCCGGCCAGTACGATTCCTTTCATGTTTCCGTTGTTCGGCCTGCGGAGCGGAAAGCCGCCTTTGTCAGCGGCTGTTCTTGAACCTGCTGTAAACTATGTGGATTTTTATGTCTTTGGAATCCCCTCCGACGAGGCGTGTGCTTCCGAGCGACAGGTCGTTCCGGACGCGCGTCATCGTGTTCGTGGAGCTGTATGTGGCGACTACGGGCACGAGCACGACTTTGTTCCAGCCGGGGTGCTCCCGCTCCCAATTGCGGAGCTTCCCGTTCCTTGCGGCTTCGGAATCCTGCGCGGTTACGCCCGCTCCGCTTTGGCGCGCCTGGTATATGTTCGACACGAGCGCGGAGATGTTGCTGAAAGTGTATGCGTTCTCCCCGCTGCTGAAGGAACTGACATATGAGGTGATGTTGTCGGCGACTTTGCCGTTCTCGAAAAAGCTGTACAGTTCGGAACTTTTAAGCATGAGGAGCTGTTGCGGAACGGGCAGGCTGTATTTGCTCTGGCTGTCGTTGTTGCGGCGTGCGAAGGAAATTTTAGCGTTGTTTATGGTGTCGTTCATGTGCCCTGCGCCGTAAATGCTGTCTATGGGCAGCGTGACTTCTGTGTAGATGCAAGCCGGGGTCTTGACGAAAGTGTAGTCGCGGGCGTTCAGCAGGGCGTCGATGTTGCGGTTCTCTATGTGCGTGTTCTGCAAGACTTCCTCGGTGGCCGCCATCCTCTGTACGCCGCTTACCACGGAGTCGTTGTACATATACCTGAAATACACGCTGAGAGCCGTAAGGTTGATGTCAAGCATTGTCCCGTTCCCGGCGAGCGTGCGGAAGTAGAAGCCCGGGCAGACGTGGTTGATGAAAGTGTATGAATTGCGGAAGTTCTCAGGGTTGCCATAGTATTTCCGCATAAGGAAAGTGCCGTATTCTTTCGGCAGCTTCACCCTTATCCTTTTTGTGCTGGAAGAATACCTTATACTGTCACTGAGAGCCATGTCTGTTACAGAGAAAGTAAGCTCCCTTTTTATCGCCGACGGCTTCGTGTTGAGGTATTTCGCCGGATTGAAGTTTGAATAATACGACACGTTTTCTTTCATCACGTTTGCCGTGTCGAGTTCGTAAACGCCGAGCTTCATCGTGTTGAGAGAATCACCGTAGAAGCTGGAGATGTACAGCTGTATGTCGGCGGAGTCGGCTTCTATGACGCCGTTGTCCTTTACGAGCAAGCCCTCGTCGGGGAGCGAAAAGCTTTCGAGGATGTGGAATTGTGCCAGAAAGTCGCATTCTGTGGTGGCGTTTGTTTCGGGGTCTGTTATCTTGCCAAGAAGGCTGACAGTGGTCGTGGCCAGCACACTGTCGGCTTTTACAGAGCGCGATGCGACGCTGTAAACCGCCTGCGAAATCTCCATTTCGTCCTCTCCGGGCATGACGCTGCCCCCTATCGCGCCCGTTTCATCGTCGCACGCCGCCGCGCCTGCGGCAAGAGCTGCGGCGAAAAAGAATTGCGGCAGTGTTTTCGTTTTCACTTGTTCACTGGAATTTTTCTTAATGGAGAAAGCCATGCGCTGCTGTTCTGCCGGCAAGACGGAAGCCCGAGCGCGTCTGCCGCCCCCGCATTCCCCGCTCAAGACACGAGGCTTTCAAAGAAGTCCCCGTATCTCCTTTTATAGTCTTTGTCTTCTGAATAAGGCAGCACGGGCAGCCCTTTCCGCCGCACGTATTGCAGCAGGCTCTCGCCTATGTCGGGCGCGGAAAGTACGGCTGCGTCTGAAAAGTTGATAGCCAGACGCGCAAGGTCTTCCGGGTCAGAGAAACCCAAGCCCTGTTCCTTGAGCAGTCCTTCGGTAACGTCGCGCAGGACGAGGCTTGACATGAAGCCGGCGGGCAGCTCCCTTTTCAACGCAAGCGGGCTGAGCTCGAACACCACTTTCGAATCGGCGAAAGACGGGTCATCACAGAACAGCTTCTTTATGTAAAGCGGCGCGACAGAGGAAATCCAGCCCTGACAGTAAACAATGTCAGGCCGCCACCGAACTTTCTTCACCGTTTCAAGAACGCCCCGCGCATAAAACACCGCCCGCTCGGCGTTGTCGGCGTATTCCTCGCCTTGCGGGTCGCACGCCATCCCCCTCTTGTCGAAGTAGTCGTCGTTGTCAATGAAATACACCTGTATGCGGGCGGCCTGTATGGAGGCCACTTTTATTATGAGGGAATGGTCGTCGCCGTTTATTATTATGTTCATTCCCGAAAGCCTTATGACTTCGTGCAGCTGGTTGCGCCGCTCGTTTATGCAGCCCCATTGCGGCAGGAAGGTGCGTATCTCGCGCCCGCTTTCCTGTATCGACTGCACCAGCGCGCGCCCGTCCGCCGCCATCGGCGTTTCAGGCACGTAAGGGATTATTTCCTGCGTTATGAACAATACTTTCCTCGCGTTCATTCACCGTATGTTTGATGGCTGTCTGTGCAAAGATACGAATTTTTGCGACGCAGCAAAAAC
>CAZLLM010000184.1:0-4007 GCA_964560405.1 uncultured Prevotella sp. | reverse complement strand
GGGGGCGGCGCGGGAAACGAATATTTCATAATTTTACGACGGAATGGCCGCCGCGAAACGGGAAAGTCGCACGGCCTCACCGCAAAGAGACATGAATATGCTGACGACGCTTTACAGGAAGACCGTGCCGCAAAAGGCGCGCGACTTGATTTACAAGGCTTTCCTCGGCGAGTTCCTCGTTTTCTTCCGCCCGTTCAGGGCTTGGGTGAAGACGTTCGCGAGCCGCGGGGAGAGCCGCAGGGAAGAGAGGCGGGCTTTCAGGACGCTGTGGACGGCGGGGCGGCGCACGGCGTACCCGTGGGTATGGCGTAGGGAGTACGAAAACGCCGAGTATCCTGTGATGACTGACGAGGGCAACGGCCTGCCGTATGTGCTGCATCACGGGAAGAGGCTGTATTTCAGGCGCCCGTCCTCTCTCGCGGCAGGCACGGGCGAGATACGCACCGCCTATGAGCACCTGCTCATCGAGCAAGACGCCCGTTCAGCCCACCGTTACGTCCGCTCGTATGATGACCTTGCAGGGAGGACGCTCCTTGACATCGGCGCCGCCGAAGGCATCTTCACGCTGGACTGCATCGAAAGCGTGAGGCGCGCCTGCCTCTTCGAATGCGACGAGGAGTGGATTGAAGCGATAGAGGCCACTTTCGCGCCGTGGAGGCATAAGGTGGAGATTGTGCGCAAACGCATAAGCGACACTGACTGTGGGGACGAGATTACGCTGGACTCTTTCATGGAAGGCAGGGATTGCGCGGGGCTGTTCGTCAAGATGGACATAGAGGGCTACGAGCAAAGGGCTATCGTAGGCGCGCGGAACCTGCTGAGGCGCGCGCCGGACATCGCCGGCTCCGTAGCCGTGTACCACACGAGAGAGGGCGAGAGGGAAGTGAGGGGCGCGCTGGAAGCGGCGGGCTTCGCGACGGAGACTGCGCCGGGCTTCCTGTACTTCGACTACGAACTGAGGCGCGGCGTGGTCCGCTTCGCAAGGCAGCCCCGCCGATGAGCACCGCGCCGAGCGCACCATACGGCTGACGGCCAAGACTTATGGACAAGAAGAAAGTATCCGTCGTAATGTGCACGTACAACGGGGAGAGGTATCTCAGGGAGCAGATCGGCTCCATCCTCGCCCAGACGTACGCCATAAGCGAGCTTGTGGCGCAGGATGACTGCTCCACCGATTCCACCCCGGCCATCCTGCAAGAGTACGCGCGGGCGGACAAACGGGTAAAGGTATATGTGAATTCGCGCCGCCTCGGCTTCAACCGCAACTTTTCTTCGGCGTTGCTGAAGGCTACGGGGGACTTCGTGGCTTGCAGCGACCAAGACGACATCTGGAGGGAAGACAAGATAGAGGTCTTGATGAAACAAGCGGGGGGCTGCAGCCTGCTTTTCCACAATTCCCGTCCGTTCACCACGGACATTGCGCATGCATCGGGCATGAAGAACGCCAGCGGCGCGCCGTGCAACGACTTGGTTTTCCTGATGAAGCCTTACGTGCCGGGGCACGAATGCTTGTTCCGCAGGGAAATCCTGCCTTTGTTCGCGCAGATTGTACGCGAAGAGCCGTGCATATCTTACGACACCACCCTATTGTTAGCGGCAGCGACTGACGGGGGAGTGAAGTTCGTGGATGAAGGGCTGACATATTGGCGGCGGCATCCGCAAGCGGCCTCTTACTGCGCAGACAGGAAGCGGCCCGGAACGTTAGAAGGCCTTTGTTCCGCTTTCCGCGCACTGGCCGACAAGGGCAAGCGGAATGTCACCATGCGGTATTTCCGCGCCTTGGAGCGTCTGACGTTTCGGGATGATACGGCCAACCTTGTAGCGCGATATATGCGGGAAGGCACGCTGACAGGCATCCTGCGCGCCTGCATGTGTTGTTGCCGGAAGCACAGGCAGCTTTACCCCGCCCAGCCCCTGCGAAAGTCCGCCGTCAAGTCATTCTTCACTCCCTTGTATTTTATCAGGGATTGCAGCAACTTCGTCATACATTAAAAGACAAGCGTCATGAAAGCGGCGGTATTCCCCAGACTGCCCGTCGGAAACGGGCAATACGGCAACCCTTACATACAAGATTTCGTCAAAGCGTTGGAGGGCTGCGGGATAACCGTAGTGAACCCTCCGCACAAAAATCCGCTGCTCAGCATACTGCACCTGCGGCCTATGCCGGAGGCCTACATTTTCCACTGGATAGAGGACATCCCGTCCGCGCCACACGGCTTCCTGCAGACATGCGCCGCCGTATGGCTGATCCTGCGGGCTAAGGCCGGGAAGCGCAAAGTCGTATGGTTCTTCCACAACAAGCGTCCGCACGGAGAGGCGCACGGGCGGATGAAGAAGCTCATGAGCCGCTTCATGATGAAGCGCGCCGACCTTATCGTAACCCATGCGCGGGAAGGCTTGGAGGTCATACGCAGGCAGCGCCCCCAGTCCGCGGCGCGGGCCGTGTTCCTGCATCATCCCACGAAGAACCGCATAAGCTTCCGCGGCGCGCCCTCCGCCCCGGAAACCGACCTGCTTGTCTGGGGGACGATTTCCCCTTACAAAAAAGTTTTGGAGCTGGTCAGGTTCGCCGTCCTCCGCCATTGGGGTCTGCGCATAAAAATCATCGGGAAATGCGATTCGGAGCAAATGAGAGAGGAGCTGGAGGAAGCTGCGAAAGAGTCGCCCTGCATCACGTTTGAAAACCGCGGCATCCCTTTCGCGGAACTGGAAGCGGAAATCCGCAAATCCAAGTTCGTGCTCGTCCCTTACGCGCAAGAGTCTGTACTGAGTTCCGCCGTCCTTATGGATTCCCTGTCCTTCGGGGCGCGGGTCATAGGCCCGGACGCAGGCTCGTTCAAGGATTACGCGCAAGAGCCGCAGGTCGGCGTTTACACCTTCGGCACCTTTTCCGGCATACCCGCCGTCGTAAGTCGGGAATACAGGCCTCTGGACATCGGAAACTACAAGGCTTTTCTCGACAGCCACTCTTGGAACGCCTTCGGGGAAGCCTTTTCGCAACTCCTCCGGCGGCTTGCCGCCGGCAGCCCGATGAGCGCCGCGCCGCGCGCTGGGGGCGATGCGGCCGCCGCAGACAGAGCCGCGGCGGTTTTGCAATGCGGCTTCCCTGAAAAGCAAATATTCCCGCCGGTATGGAAACAAGGATTTCAGCGGTCATAGTAACTTATAACGGCCGCGAATGCATACGCAGGTGCCTTGACAGCGTTGGAAACTCAGCCTGCAAGATAAACGCCATCGCGGTGGACAACAACTCCCGCGACGGCACCGCAGACATCATCAGGCGGGATTACCCCGGCGTGAGGCTGATATGCCTGAACGAAAACCTCGGCTTCGGGAGAGCGAACAACATAGGCATAAGCGAGGCTGTCAGGGACGGGGCGGACTACATACTGCTGCTGAATCAGGACGCATGGATTTCGCCGGACATGGCCGGGCGCCTGGCAGGCCTGTTCAGCCTGAACGCAGGCTTCGGCGTCCTGTCCCCCGTCCACTGGCATAGGCCTCATGAGACCCTTGACGGCGGGTTCTGGAAATACACGGGGTACAGGCCTTCCGGGACGTATGCGGACGGAGCGCTTGCCGTGAAGTTCGTGAACGCGGCCGTATGGCTCGCGCCTGCGTCCGTCTTCAGGAAAGTGGGCGGCTTCGACCCCGCGTTCTTCCATTGCGGGGAAGACGTGGACTTCGTCAACCGCCTCCATTATCACGGCTACGCCATAGGGTACTGCCCCAACGCCCATGCGGCGCACGGCAGAGACCAGAACCGCAAGCGCGATAAAAGCGAGCAGCTGAGGGGCATATATATATATATATATATATTGCTGAAAGACATCAACGCGCCGTTCCCCGTTTCGCTGGCCAAGGCGTTTTATTACGTTGCCTCCCAAATCGCAAAGCGCCCGGAATGGTCGTGGCGCATACTCGCGCTCTTCGCGAAGTCAGTCGCTGACAGCCGCGGGATATGCAGGACGCGGAAGAGGCTGAAGCGCGAAGGCCCTCACTTCCTG
>CAZLLM010000183.1:0-4012 GCA_964560405.1 uncultured Prevotella sp. | reverse complement strand
TTTTTTGAAATTATTGCCTATCTTTGCCGGAGGATGTTTCAAGCCCGACGGAGGGCGACTATGCGTGAGTTTTATGGCGAAGAAAGACGAAGAGGCGGCCGCGGGGATGAGCGAGAAGCTGAAAGCCCTGCAGGCCGCTATGGCGAAGATTGAAAAGGATTTCGGCAAGGGCACGATAATGAAGCTCGGCGACGAGATCACGCAGCCCGTGGACGTGATACCCACGGGCAGCATCATGCTCGACAACGCGCTCGGCGTGGGCGGCTACCCGCGGGGCCGCATTGTCGAGATATACGGCCCGGAGAGCTCCGGCAAGACAACGCTGGCGCTGCACGCGATAGCCGAGGCGCAGAAGCTGGGCGGGGTGGCGGCTTTCATAGACGCCGAGCACGCCTTCGACCGCTTTTACGCGGCGAAGCTGGGCGTGGACATAGCCAACCTGCTCATGTCGCAGCCGGACAACGGGGAGCAGGCGCTCGACATCGCCGACCAGCTGATACGCTCCGCCGCCGTCGACATCATTGTAATAGACTCGGTGGCCGCGCTTACGCCCAAGGCGGAGATCGAGGGCGTGATGGGCGAAAACCGCGTGGGGCTTCAGGCGCGGCTCATGAGCATGGCGCTGCGGAAGCTCACTTCGGTGATAAGCAAGACCAAGACGACGTGCATCTTCCTCAACCAGCTGCGCGAGAAGATAGGCATATCTTACGGCAACCCCGAAACGACGACGGGCGGCAACGCCCTGAAGTTCTACGCCAGCGTGAGGCTCGACATCCGCAAGGGCGAGAACCTCAAGGACGGGGACAAGGTGTACGGCAACAAGGTGCGCGTAAAGGTCGTGAAGAACAAGGTGGCCCCCCCGTTCCGCGTATGCAAATTCGACATGTTCTTCGGCGAGGGCATCTCCCGCGTGGGCGAAATCATGGACATCGCGACGGATAACGGCATAATAAAGAAGAGCGGCTCGTGGTTCAGCTACGGCGAGACGCGCATAGGGCAGGGGCGCGACGCCGTGCTGCGCATGCTTAAGGACAACGCCGAATTCCGCAGCGAGGTGGAAGGGAAAGTGGTCGCCTTCCTCAAAGACAACCCCAAGGCCGGAATCGCCGGCGCTATCGGCGAATGACCCCCGCGCGCCGGCCGCGGCAGGGCGGCGGGCTGCGGCGGCGCGGCGCTTTTCAGGAAGAGGCCTTTGGAAAACGCCCCCGCGTGAAATAAACAGCCGCCGCCGGCGTTAATTAGGAAAATCAGCATCAGTATTCTCCCCTGCGGCGCCGCTATGCTCCTCCGGCGGTTCCGGGGCGGGGCGCGGGCGCGGCGGGGAATTATTTGCAACGCTATGGATATGATGAGGAGGACTTGCCTCGCGCTGGCCGCGCTGTCGCTCTCGTGCGCTTCGCTGTTCGCGCAGGGCGGGATGACAGACCAGCAGATTATAGACTATGTCGTGAGCGAGCAGGAGAAAGGCACGCCCCAGTCGGACATCGTCGCATACCTCATGAGGAGAGGGGTGAGGATCGAGCAGATACGCTCGATGCAGAAAAAGCTGAAGCAGCAGGCGGACGGCGCGCTGAACGCGAAAGACCTCGTCTCGGACGGCACGGCCAGCAAGTACGGCCGCTCACGCTCGCGAGTCCCCAACGGAAACGCCCGCCGCGACGACGACGCGCAGAACAGCGCGCTGGGGCGCATAAGGGCCCCCGAAGAAGACGAAGACCCCAGCATGCGCGTCTACGACGACACCGACCCCGAGTTCGCGGAAATGCGCGGCGCGATAGACGAGATGTACCCCGACAGCATCGAGCTGGTCATACAGGAGAGGATGGCTAAAAGGGCGAAGAGGAAGATCTTCGGCCGCGACATTTTCAACAACAGGCTCCTCAGCTTCGAGCCGAACATGAACATAGCCACCCCCCAGAACTACGTGCTGGGCCCGGAGGACGAAGTGATAATCGACGTCTGGGGGGCGTCGCAGAACACGTTCTCGCAGACGGTCTCGCCCGACGGGACGGTCACCGTCGAAGGCGCGGGCCCCGTCAGGCTCAGCGGGCTCACCGTGGCGAAAGCCAACGAGCGCGTCAGGTCCCTGCTCGGAAGCCGCTACCGGCAGTCGGACATCCGCCTCACCGTAGGGCAGACCCGCGCCATATCAGTAAACGTCATGGGCGAGGTGAGGACGCCCGGCACGTACACCCTCTCGGCTTTCGCCTCCGTCTTCCACGCCCTCTACGTCGCAGGAGGGATAAGCGAGGTCGGCACCCTGCGCGACATAAAAGTATTCCGCAAAGGCAGGGAGATAGGCAGCGTCGACGTCTACGACTTCATACTCAACGGCAGGCTCGAAGGCAACGTCAGGCTCGAAGACGGCGATGTCGTCGCCGTCGGCCCCTACGACTGCCTCGTCAACATCACGGGGAAAGTGAAGCGCCCCATGTTCTACGAGATGAAAAGCGGCGAAAGCCTCGCCTCACTCCTCGCGTACAGCGGCGGCTTCACCGGCGACGCCTACCGCAAGTCAGTGCGCGTCGTGCGCAAAAGCGGCGGGGAGCTCTCCGTGCACAACATCGCGGAGTTCGACATGAGCGGGTTCAGGATGGCCGACGCCGACTCCGTGAGCGTCGACAGCGCCCTCCAGCGCTTCTCCAACATGGCCGAAATCAAAGGCGCCGTGTTCCGACCCGGAATGTACGACGTCGACGGCGGAGCGGCCACCGTGAAGCAGCTCGTCGAGCGCGCCGAAGGGCTCACCGAATACGCCTTCCGCTCCCACGCCGTCATGCACCGCCTCAAGAGCGACCGCTCCCTCGAAGCCCTTAGCGTGGACATAGGCGGGATAATGGACGGCACAGCCCCCGACATACCCCTCCGCAACGGCGACGTGCTCCTCGTCCCGAGCCTGGAGCAGATGCGCGAGGAGCGCGAACTCAAGATATACGGCGAAGTCTACTACCCCGGCACGTACAAGTACGCCTCCAACCTCACCCTCGAAGACTTCATACTCATGGCGGGAGGGCTGCGCGACGCGGCCTCAGTGATAAAGGTCGACGTCTCGCGCAGGAACGCCGACCCAAAGGCGGAGCGGCCCTCCGACAACATCTCCTCCGTCTTCTCCTTCGCCCTGGCCGAAGGGCTGGCAGTAGGCGGAGCCGACACATTCCGCCTCATGCCCTTCGACGAGGTCTACGTCAGGAAAAGCCCCGCCTACAACGAGCAGCAGAACGTCGAGGTCGACGGCGAAGTGCTCTTCCGCGGAACGTACACCCTCTCAAGCAAGAACGAGCGCCTGAGCGAGATAATAAAACAGGCGGGAGGAGTGAACAGCATGGGCTACGTCCGCGGGGCGCGCCTCGAGCGCAGGCTCAACGACGACGAAAGGGCGCGCATGGAAGACGTCCTCATGACGGCTAAGATGACAGCCTCCGAAGAAGACTCCATCTCCCTCTCCAAAGTCGCGATAGGCTCCACATACTCCGTCGGCATCGAGCTCGACAAGGCCCTCGCCGACCCCGGCGGAGAGTACGACGTGGTGCTGCGGCAGGGCGACCGCATCGTCGTCCCCCAGCTCTCCAACACAGTGCGCATCTCCGGCAACGTGATGTCGCCCAACACCGTGCCCTTCCACGCCGGGCGCGACGTCGACTACTACGTCTCCCAGGCGGGAGGATACGGCTTCCGCTCCAAGAAAAGCCACACGTACATCGTCTACATGAACGGCATGGTCGCCAAGGCCGGGCGCTCCGCCAAGCCCGAGCCGGGATGCGAGATAATCGTGCCGAGCAAGCACCGCAGCCAGACCTCCCTCGCCCAGTGGATATCAATGGGCACCGGCATAGCCTCCATCGCCACCATGATAGCCACCCTCGCCAACGTCATCGCCAAGTAACCCCCCCCGCCCCGCCGCCCGCCGCAGCTCCGTTTCCCGTCCGCCACTGCAAAACCAGACTGTTCTTTCGCACCTGCGAGGCAAAGCCCGCCCTGCCGGAAAACAGGGCGGGCGCATACGGAAAGCGCG
>CAZLLM010000182.1:0-4012 GCA_964560405.1 uncultured Prevotella sp. | reverse complement strand
TGCTCAGGAAACGGGCCCTGATTGAGACGGTCAACGACGGGCTGAAGAATATCGCGCAGACAGAGCGCTCCAGACATCGCTCTTTCAACAATTTCATTGCCAACGCGTTGTCGGCTATCGCTGCCTGTTGTTTCTTTGAGAAGAAACCTGCCATTGATGTCTCCTTCGTTAAGGACAACCAACTTGCATGCTTCTAATCTTATATCGAACTCACGTTAAAAATACGAATAATTGCCCTTCCTTATTTAGCAACCTGTCTGACATGCTGAACCAATTACACCCACTTTACCAGTTGGCCGACAAAATCGATTGGGGAAAATTCGAAACGGCTTTCCAGCCTTTGCATTGTCAGGACAACGGCCGTCCCGGCAAGCTAGTCCGTCTGATGTGCGGTTTGCCTATCCTTAAACGCCTTCGGAACCTGTCAGATGAGCCTTGGTCGGATAATGGAGCGAACACGCTTATTATCAGCATTTTTACGGCATGCAGGAGTCTGCTCCGTCTGTCCCATGCGCTTCTTCCGAACCGGTTCGTTTCCGCAGCCATATTGGTGAAGAGGGGATCGGACTCATGAAAGGGATCTGTCGTGACCGGCGTTTCCCGAATCATCCGAAGAACAGAAAAAAGCCCTTAAGACGGACACATTCCTCCCCCCCTCTTGATTGCGCAGAATCGCAGGAATCTGCGGATGAAAGTCGCCACAGCGGTTTCGGAGCATGCGAAACTAAAGCTTCTTCCCCTGACCGAGAATACGCCACGGACAATAGCCTCCGCCCTAATTTCCAAGGTCTCTCGCGGAACCCCCCGCGTTCTGCAATCACCGCGCTTTCAAGCATGATTTACACAAGACTGCGCAGACCTTTTTCTTTTTCCGCTTGCTTTCCCCTTAGTTCAGAAACATTCCTTGTATTCCCAATCTTCGGATCAGAAAGTCTTGAGCCTTTCGTAAAGCCGCTGTACGGGCAGCCCCATCACATTGAAATAGCTGCCGCTCAGCTCTGCGACCCCCGTCATGCCTATCCACTCCTGAATGCCGTAAGCGCCCGCCTTGTCGAAAGGCCTGTATTCGGAAACGTAATAGTTTATCTCGTCTTCCGACAGGCTTGCAAACCTTACCCGGCTTACCGCGGCGAATGTCTCCGTCCGCACGGCCGTCATCACGGTGACACCGGTGATTACACGGTGGGTGCGGCCTGACAGCGACTTCAGCATGCCGCGCGCCTCCGCCTCGCCCTCAGGTTTACCAAGTATTCTCCGCCCGAGCGCCACTACTGTGTCGGCGGTTATCACCAAGTCGCTCGCGAGCATTCCGGCGCGGCACGCCTCCGCCTTCTTCCTTGATACGTATTGCGGCACTTCCACAACGGGCATTCCGGCGGGGTAACCCTCGTCAGTTCCGAGAGGCTTCTTGACGGTGAATGTTATGCCTAACCCCGACAGCAACTCCCGCCGTCTCGGGGAGCCGCTCGCCAGTATTACGCGGTACTTTCCTAATTGTTCAAGCGTTTTCACCATCCGAAAGCCCTTTTATCCCGCAGCCAAACGCCCTGCGCCCGCATAACCCTCTCGATTATGTCGCGCGCGCAGCCGTCGCCGCCCGTGAAAGCGGAGACATAGCGCGACACTTCCTTGATTTCGTCTGCCGCGTCTGCCGGACAGCACGGACAACCCGCGGTTTTCATCACTTCAAGGTCGGGAATGTCGTCGCCTGCATACGCTATCTCCTCATCGCGCAGATTGCGCCTCCGTTTCCACTCATCATATATGCCGAGTTTCACTTCCGCGCCCGTGTATATGTCCTCCACTCCCAGCTTTGAATATCTCAATCTGACCGCCTCCGTATCGGCGCCGGTAATTATGGCGATGCGAAGCCCCGACTTAACGGCATACTGTATGGCATAGCCGTCGCGGATATTGACGGTGCGCATCGGTTCTCCCGACACATGGAGCGTTATCGTCCGGCGGCTGAGAACGCCGTCCACGTCGAACGCTATCGCCCGGATTTTCCTTAAATCATAGTCTATCACAATCCAAATGTGTTTTTCCCCCGCAGCACGGCTTGCGCGGAGGCGCGGACAGGGACTTCCTGCAACGCCCGGCAAGACGCGCCGCGCCATTGCCCGCGATGCCGGCGGCTTTCATTCCCGCTGCTTCGGCGTTTCAGGCTCTGTGTACCTGCCTTCATGAACCTGGCTCCAAAGAAGCCGCGACTCGTCCTGCTCCTTGCGCTCCTGCCCTTTGCGGCCGACGGCCACGACAGCGACCACGCGCATGCGCTCCGGCAGGCCAGTGATGCGCCGCACGGCTTCCTCGCTCGTGACAGTGTCGGAAAACGAGCGCCCGCGCACCTGTATCCAGCACGCGCCCAGCCCCATGGCCTCAGCTTGCAGCAAAAGCATCGCGGCCGCGACAGAGCCGTCCTCTATCCATACCTCGGATTTTTCAGAGTCAACCGCGACGACAACGGCTAAGGCCGCTTCCGACAGAAAGCGGGCGCCGCCTGGCTTGCACCGCGACAATTCCTCAAGCTCGACCTTGTCGTCCGCCAGCACAAAGCGCCACGGCCTTTTGCCCTTGGACGAAGGCGACATCAGAGGGGCTTTCATCAGCTCCCGCACCTCGTCAGGCGACAGCCGCCCGCCGGCGAAAGCCCTTACGGAGCGGCGGCGGCGCGCCAGTGCCGTAAACGGCGACGCTGTATTCTTCTCACACATAATCCATCGCTTTTATCCGCGGAACAAAAGCGTCGCCGCCCTCCATTCCGCGCTTGCAAATTTACGGATTTTAATCTGTCAGACGAAAAGCGGGCGCGCCTGCATATAAAAAGCACTCGCACAGCACTAAGCAGGAAGCGTCAACGCACGGCGCAAAGCGAAGCGGACGCAGTCGGAAACCGTAACGGACGCGGACGTAAACCGTAACAGGCGCAGATGAAAAACGTAACAGATACACACGAAAAAAACGGGATTGCCATGCGCATTCCGCCCCTCCGCCCGTTTGCAGGATCTCCATCCTCACCTTGCCACACACGAGAAGGAGGGAATGGGAATCCGGCAAACGGACGAGGGGTGTGATACTGGCTGCAATCCCGCTTTTCGGCTGCGGCATTCCCGCTTTTCGGCTGCGGCAATCCCGCTTTTCAGCTGCGGCGATTCCGCTTTTCAGCTGCGGCGATTCCGCTTTATACTTGTTTCATGGCGGTCTGCGACTTGTTTCACGGGAGTATTCAAGTCGGTTTTTGCGGATGCCGCGGGACGCTGCTTTCCCGCCGTGTGTTTCCCTCTCCCGTCCGTTCGTTGCCCGCCCGTGTCTTTTCGTTACCCTTTTTCACCCTCCCGCTTCCCGCCCTCACCTATTTTGCGTTTCCCGACGGTTCCCATCCGTGCCCCATCTGTTTCCTTTCCGTTTTTCCCGCACGTCCTCCCTGTTTCCCGCTGCGGCAGGAGGGCGGATTCCCTCGCGCCGCCGCCGTATTCCGCGCCCTGCGGCGCCCTTTGCGTTACCTCCGCGTTCCTCCCATCTCTCGCCCGCATTCTTCTCGTTTCCGTCCGCTTCTCTCCGTTTTTCCGCATGAGCTTCCCGTCTTCTGCAGCGGTTCAAAAGCGGGATTTCCCGCGCCATCGCCGTATTCCGCCTGCGCCCTGCGCCGCTGTCGGAAAGCGTCAGCGCAAGGGATTCCCGGCTTTGCCCGCAATCTCGTTGTCTTTCCCGCATCACTCCCGCGTCCTTCCGCTTTCCGCTTGTGGCTTCTCCGCTTTCTTCCCGCGTCCGTTATGCTTCCCGCCCGCTCCTTTCCGCTTTATAGTCTGCTCCTCTCCGCCTTGCCGCCTGTCTCCGCCCCGTTTCTTGCCTGCGGCTTCCCCGCTTTTCTGCCCGCCTCCTTTCGCTTTTTCCGACGCGCTTTCTGTTTTTCCGCGGCGGTTCAGGGCGTGTTTTGAGGGCGTTTGCGAGGGCGGCGGGAAGGCTCTGCGGGGGCTTGTCCAACTCTCTTATAATCTCGAGTCAACTCTCA
>CAZLLM010000181.1:0-4103 GCA_964560405.1 uncultured Prevotella sp. | reverse complement strand
TGTGCATACTTTGCGCGGTTACGGCAGCCGTTTCGTATTTCGTCAGGATTGATAATGATTTCGGGAAGAAAGCCTTTGCCGCGGGATAACCGCGGCAAAGGCCCGATGAAGCCCTTTGCCCGGCCTGCGGCGGACTGCTTGAATACCGGAAGCGGATGCCGGCTCTGTCCGCACCATGTTTACCGGCCGGCGTATTGTCGGGGGACATGCATTGCCGGCGGGGGCGCGCATACTTATCCGCCTATGCAGAAAACGGCGGGCGTGCGGCTCAAATCGGGGATTTCCGCGCCGCGCCAGGCCGCGACTGTCTGCGTGCGCACGTATTCGCCCCCGCACGTCAGGGCGGCTGCTATGCAAAGGCGTGTGCCGGGCTTCAACGCTCTGAGCAGCAGCGCGACGAGCCGCCTGTTGCGGTAGGGCGTTTCAATGAATATCTGCGTCTGCCGTTCCTTTAACGCACGGGCTTCGAGACGGCGCAGCGCGCACAGCGCCTCCTCTTCGCCGACAGGCATATAACCGTTGAAAGCGAAGCTCTGGCCGTTCATCCCCGAAGCCATCAGCGCGAGAAGCACGGAACAGGGGCCTACGAGCGGCACCACCTTTATGTTCTCCCTGTGCGCCAAAGCCACGATAGCCGAACCGGGATCGGCGACGGCCGGGCAGCCCGCCTCGCTGAGCATCCCCACCGCGCAGCCTTGGCGGATGGGCTGCAGGTATCCGGGATATGCAGCGGCATCAGAGTGTTTGCCCATAGGGTAAAGCGCGAGCGAGCTGATGTCGGCGTTCCTGTCAATGGATTTCAGGAAACGCCTCGCCGCCCGTTCCTCCTCGACGATGAAATGCCTTATCCCCGATATTATCTCGCGGTTCGCCGGCGGGAAGACAAGCCCGGCCGCCGTGCCGCCGAGCGTCGTGGGTATCAGATACAGGGCGGGCTCGGTCATTGCAACGAAGAGTATGTGCGCCGCGCTTTGAGATAATACCGGAAGAGGACGCTGCCGCCGAGCATTTGCGGAATGTCCCCGACAACCGTCCGCCGCAGGTTCTCGCGCCGCGCTTCGGCGTACTCCCCGCGCAAGGACTTGAAATCCCGCCGCGCCTTGCGCACCGCCCGGAAAGCCTCCGCGTCGCCGGAGAGGAGGAATTTCAGCGCCGCGGCGTTGTCGGAAACCGCCCGGAAGCGCAGTATGCTCGCGAGCCGCCTGTCAGGGGCGTTTTTGTAAATCATCAGGAGGTTGTTGCGGAAGTTAAGGTAGGTTTTCCGAGGGTCGCCTTTCCGCAAGGTTGCGGCGCCGACGTGATACACGCGGCTTTCGGGGACGCACGCGACGCGGAAGCCACGGCTTCGCAGCCGCCAGCACAGGTCTATCTCCTCCATGTGCGCGAAGAACCCCGCGTCCAGCCCGCCGGCCTCCTTATATGCCTTGCTCCTCACCATGAAAGCGGCGCCGGTGGCCCAGAACACGTCGGCCGTGCTGTCATACTGCCCCGTGTCTTTCTCAACGGTTCCGAAAACCCTCCCACGGCAATAGGCGTACCCCCACTTGTCGATGAACCCGCCTGCGGCTCCCGCGTACTCGAACCTGTCCCTCTCCCTGAACGAAAGCACCTTGGGCTGGCAGGCGGCGGCATCGGGGTTGGCATCGAGGAAGCGGAGCATCGGCGGGAGCCACGAGGGGGTAGTCTCAACGTCGGAATTGAGCAGCACCGCGTATTCCTCTTCGATATGGGCGAGGGCGCGGTTGTAGCCTTCGGCAAACCCGAAGTTCCGCCCGAGCTCTATGAGCCTTGCCGCGGGGAATTCCTCCCGCACCGCGTCGCGCGAGCCGTCTTCCGAGCCGTTGTCGGCCACATACACGTCGGCTTCGGGGGAATGCGCGATGACGGACGGCAGGAAACGCCTCAGCATCTCCGCGCCGTTGTAATTGAGTATCACGACTGCCACGCGCTTCATGCCATCCCCGCCATTTCGCCCGTGAGGGCCGTCCCGTCTTCGCTGAACCCTGTCAGGAGTGCCTCCGCGATGAAGCCGCCCCGCGCCCCGCCTCCCGCGCCCTGCAGCTCCACGCGGATGTAGTTGTCGGTGAAGCCGCGGAGCGCTCCCCCGCCGGAGGCGCGTTCCGCAAGCACCTTCCTGCGCGTTCCTATGTACTTGCCGTAGAACTCCCTGCGCTTCCTCTCCGAAAGCTCCGCCAGCCTCCGCGCCCGCTCGCGCCTCTCTTCGGGCGGCACGGCGTGCGGTATCCTGAGAGCCTGCGTTCCGGGGCGCTCCGAATAAGGGAATACGTGCAGCTGCGCGAAGTCGAGGGCGGAAAGGAAGCCGTACGTTTCTTCGAAAAGCCTTTCAGTCTCGCCACGCGCCCCCGCGATCACGTCGATTCCCACGAAAGCGTCGGGCATGGCGGAGCGCACGGCCTCGATCCTCCCCGCGAAGAAGGCGGTGTCATACCTGCGCCGCATCAGCCTGAGCACGGTGTCGCTCCCGCTTTGGAGCGGGATGTGGAAATGCGGCATGAACTTCCGCGAAGCCGAGCAGAAGGAGATTATGTCGTCGGTGAGGAGGTCGGGCTCTATGGAGGATATCCTGTAACGCCCCACGCCCTCCACCTCTTCGAGGGCTTTCAGCAGGCCCGCGAGAGTCTCGCCCGCCGGCCGCCCGAAATCGCCGATGTTCACGCCCGTCAGCACTATCTCCTTGCAGCCTTGCGCAGCGGCGGCCCGCGCCTGTTCCACGAGAGAGGCCGTCGAGGGGCTGCGGCTGCGTCCGCGGGCGTAAGGGATGGCGCAGTAAGAGCAGAAATAGTCGCAGCCGTCCTGCACTTTCAGGAAGTGCCGCGTGCGGTTTCCACACGAACACGCGGGGAAAAACGACCGTATCTCCGCCGCAGGGCAGACTGGCGGGCCTCCGCCGCGGACTGAGCCGGGCTTCCCGCCGTTGAAAACGTCAGAGAGGCATTCCACGATGCGCCCTTTGCGCTCCGCCCCCACTACGAGGCTCACGCCGCCGATGCTTGAAACCGCCTCCGGCCTCAGCTGGGCGTAGCAGCCCGTAACCACCACCGCCGCGCCGGGGTTGTCCCTCACCATCCTGCGTATGGCCTGCCGGCATTTGCCCTCGGCGGCCTCCGTCACCGAGCAGGTGTTTATCACGCAGATGTCCGCACCCCTCCCGTCTTCCGACACGCTGACACCCGCCTCGCGCAGGCGGTCGCCGATCGCGGCCGTTTCCGCGAAATTCAGCTTGCAGCCCAGAGTCAGCAGCGCCGCTCTCTTTCCGGCGAGGTTGTTTGCGTTTGGCATGAATACGGTATTGGCGACGAGGCGCGGGGCTGCAAAGGTAATAAAATAAAGCCTTTGCCGGAAAGCGCGGCGCGTTTTCGCGGCCCGCGCCCCGCAGCCGCCCGCCTCTTGCCGCGTATTCCGTCGGAAACGCGGGGGCAGCGCCAGCCCTTCGCCGCCGGGAGTTCCCGCAAACCGCCTCGGCGTTTCGCGGGCGCGCGGAGGCGCATTAGGAGAGGGCGTTTGCGATGTGGGCGGTAAACGGGACGGATGAGAGCGGCAGTTTTCAGTGGGGTGCGCATTATATGATAACGCCGCGTGAGGATTTTTGCGGAGAGCGGCGGTTTTCCGCGGGGAAAAGCGGGAGGGGACAGGTTGCTGGGCACGTTGCGCATTCCGACTGCGCACATTTCGCTTCCCGCTTGCGTTCTCTGCGTTTCCGTCCGCGCACGTTCTGCTTTCCCACCTGCGCTCTTCCGCTTTCCGCCTGTGTCCTCCCCGCTTTGCCATCGTAAGCCTCCCGTTTTCCGGCGGCATCATTTGCGTTCCCGGCGGCGGCTTCCCGTTTTCCGCGGCGGCGGGAGGGCGGGTTTCCCCGCGTTGCCGCCGTATTCTGCGGGCGGGCGCGCCGGCGTTTTGCGGGCGTGGAGGTGCATCAGCGGGAGCGTTCGCGCTGCCGGAGGAGGGCGTTTGCGAGGATGCGGGAGAGTGTTTTCGCAAGCGGAGGGGAGGCACTGCGGGGACGGAGTGAGGTGTTTGCGAGGGCGGCGGGGAGGGGCTGCGGGGGCTTGTCCAACTCTCTTATAATCTCATGTCAACTCTCA
>CAZLLM010000180.1:0-4111 GCA_964560405.1 uncultured Prevotella sp. | reverse complement strand
TTGCAAAACCCGTTACGGAGCCGTCCGCGGATGTCATTTCCGCTCGGTTTTTCCGGCGTTCCTCACTTTCCGGAACAGGTCGGAGGCGAAGATGAAGTTGTTGAGCAGCTTGTTCTCGGAGGCCATCACGTCGTCTTTCGTGCCTTCCCACTCCTTGTTCCCGTTGCAGAGGAAGATGATGCTCTCCCCGATGTCCATTACGGAGTTCATGTCGTGGGTGTTGATGATGGTTGTGATGTCGTAGTCTTTCGTGATGCCGTGTATGAGCCCGTCGATTACGAGCGACGTCTTGGGGTCGAGCCCTGAGTTCGGCTCGTCGCACAGCAGGTAGCGCGGGCTCATGGATATGGCTCTCGCGATGGCCACCCTTTTCTGCATGCCGCCGCTTATCTCGCCCGGCATCTTGTTCCCGGCTTCCGCGAGATTGACGCGGTCGAGGCAGCGGAGGGCCCTGCGCTGCCGCTCCTTGTAAGAGTCGCTGGAGAACATGTCAAGGGGGAACCTCACGTTGTCTACTACCGACATGGAGTCGAAAAGGGCGGCGCTCTGGAAGATCATCCCCATTTCGCGCCGCAGCGCGGTGCGCTCGCGCTTTGACATTTCGAGGAAGTTCCTGCCGTCGTAAAGCACTTCGCCTCCCGAGGGGGCGAGGAGCCCCACGATGCATTTCATCAGGACTGTCTTCCCCGAGCCGCTCTGCCCTATGATGAGGTTGGTTTTGCCTTTGTCGAAAACCGTGCTGATGCCCCTCAGCACTTCCTTGTCTTCGAATGACTTGCTTACGTTCTTGAGTTCTATCATGCCGGAGGCCCGCCTTGTCAGGAGAGCAGCTGTGTGAGGAACAGGTCGGAGAAGAGTATGAGCATGGAGCTTGATACCACGGCGTTTGTGCTCGCCTTGCCCACGTTGAGCGAGCCTCCTTCCACCGTGTAGCCGTAGTACGACGACACGCTCGCTATGATGAAGGCGAAGAACAGCGACTTGATTATCCCCATCCACACGAACCACTGCACGAACTGGTGCTGCATGCCGGAGGTGAGGTCTTCCGCCGATATGATGTGCCCTATGTAAGCCGTGGCGTACGCGCCGATGATGCCGGAGACTGTGCTGAATACCACGAGGAAGGGCATTATCGCCACGAGGCCCGCGATTTTCGGGAGGATGAGGTAGGAGGCCGAGTTCACGCCCATGATGTCGAGCGCGTCAATCTGCTGCGTCACCCTCATCGTCCCTATTTCGGAGGCGATGTTCGAGCCTACTTTGCCCGACAGTATCAGGCACATTATGCTTGACGAGAACTCGAGCAGCATTATCTCGCGCGTGACGTAGCCCGACGTCCAGCGGGGCATCCACGGGCTTTGCACGTTCAGCTTGATCTGTATGCAGATGACCGCGCCTATGAAAAAGGATATGAGCAGGACGATAGGCGTGGAGTTCACGCCGAGCTGCTCCATCTCCTTCACGAACTGCCGCATGAACATCCGCATTTTCTCCGGCCGCGAGAACGTGCGCCCCATAAGCTGGAGATAGCCGCCGAATGCCGTCAGGAACCTGTATATGAACATAACAACCGCGCCGCCGCGCCCGAGGCGGGACAGCCTTGCAAAGGTAGGAAACTTTTGCCTAAACGCCCGCGGCGGGGGCGTTTCTTTCTCTGTTAGCGGCCGATTTCGTACTTTTGCCGGCAAACGGATACAGGCACAGGCATGGATAGCGGGGGTTCTGAAATGGTGCTTCGCACAGAGGGGCTGGTGAAGCGGTACGGGAAGCGCACTGTCGTGAACAACGTGTCGTTCGATGTTCACCAAGGGGAAATCGCGGGCCTGCTCGGCCCCAACGGCGCGGGGAAGACGACATCTTTCTATATGACCACCGGGCTTATAAAAGCCAACGAGGGGCGCATATACCTTAACGACGAGGACATAACCGACTTCCCCGTCTACAAGCGCGCCCAGCGGGGCATAGGCTATCTGGCGCAGGAGGCTTCCGTCTTCCGCAAGATGTCGGTGGAGGACAACATCGCCGCGGTGCTTGAAATGACCGGCAAGCCGAAGTCGTACCAGAGCGAAAAGCTGGAGAGCCTGATTTCGGAATTCCATTTGCAGAAAGTGCGCAAGAACCTCGGCGACCGCCTGTCGGGCGGGGAGCGCCGCCGCACGGAAATAGCGCGCTGCCTCGCCATCGACCCGAAGTTCATAATGCTCGACGAGCCTTTCGCAGGCGTAGACCCGATTGCGGTGGAGGACATACAGTATATCGTATGGAAGCTGAAATACCGCAACATCGGCATCCTTATTACCGACCACAACGTGGAGGAAACGCTGTGCATCACCGACCGGGCGTACCTGCTTTTCGAAGGGCGGATATTGTTCCAGGGAACTCCCGAAGAGCTGGCTTCGAACCAAGTCGTGCGCGACAAGTACCTGACAAACAGCTTCGAGCTCAAGAAGAAGAACTTCCAGCTGATTGACAGGCAGAAAAGCGCGGAAGAGTGACGCGCCCCCGCTCCGCTTCAAAAGCGCCGGGCTCGGCGGCCGTGCCGCGCCGTTTGGCCGCATTCCGCGCAATTCGCTAACTTTGCAGCCGGTTTTCACGCGAGTCCGGCCGCGTCCGGCGGACAGGAGGCGGCAGAAACTCTTTTCAGAATATGGGCGACGGCTTGAACGCTTTGCTGGGCATGGACATCGGCGCGCTGCGCCGGGTGGCGGAAGAATGCGGCATGCCGCGTTACGCGGCGCGCCAGATGAGCGATTGGATGTACGGCAAGAGAGTCCTGACAATCGACGGCATGACAAACCTCAGCAAGCGCTCCCGCGCCGCGCTGTCAGAGCGTTACGAGCTCGGGGCGCGCCCTTATGCGGACGTGCGGGTCTCGCGCGACGGGACGCGCAAGTACCTCTTCCCGGCGCGGTGCGGCGGATACGCGGAGACCGTCTTCATCCCGGAGGGGAAAAGAGCCACCCTGTGCGTCTCCTCGCAGGTGGGATGCAAGATGGGGTGCGTTTTCTGCCTTACCGGGCGGCAGGGCTTCGGCGGGCAGCTCACCGTATGCGACATCCTGAACCAGGTGGTCAGCGTGCCGGAAAGCGGCAGGATTACGAACATCGTGTTCATGGGGCAGGGAGAGCCGATGGACAATTACGGGCAGGTGCTCGCCGCGATACGCATACTCACGTCGGAGGAAGGCTTCGCCATGAGCCCGAAGCGCATAACGGTGTCTACGGCCGGCGTCCTGCCGGCACTGGAGCGTTTGTGCGAAGAAAGCCGGTGCAACATAGCCGTAAGCCTGCACTCCCCTTTTCACCTCGAACGCATGGAAATGATGCCCGTCGAGAAAGCCTGCCCCGCGTCCGCCGTAGTGGAAGCACTGAAACGGCGCGAGGAGTTCCGCGACTGCCGCGGCGGGCGGCCGCGGGCGACGAGCCGCCAGCGGCGTCTGTCTTTCGAATACGTATTGCTCAAAGGCAGGAACGACACCCTATCCCACGCGGTTTCCGTAGCCAGCCTCCTCCGCGGGCTCGACTGCCGCGTGAACGTCATCCCCTTCAACGGCTACGAAGGCGCGGGCTTCGCGCCGCCGTCGGCGGGAGACGCCGCGACGTTCTGCGGATACCTGAAGCGGCGGGGGGTGAACGCGACGGTTAGGAAGGCGCGCGGCGCGGACATATCGGCCGCCTGCGGCATGCTTGTCGCGGAAGCGCAAGGCGGCGGCACGCTGAAACAATAAACGAGGACTATGAAATATTTGTACACGGCAGGCCTGCTGGTGGTTTCGAATGTCTTCATGACTTTCGCATGGTACGGGCATCTGAAGCTCCAGGAAATCAAGGTCTTTTCCGGCGACACGCCTTTGTATGTGGTGATCCTGTGCTCCTGGATGCTCGCGCTTCCCGAATACGCCTGCCAGGTGCCGGCGAACAGGCTGGGGTTCGTAGGGAACGGAGGCGCGTACACCCTGATGCAGCTCAAGGTGATACAGGAGGCCATATCTCTGACGGTGTTCACCGTCTTCGTAACGCTGTTCTTCCGCGGAGAGGCGGTGAGCTGGAACCATGTCGCGGCTTTCGCCTGCCTGATACTCGCCGTCTTTTTCGTGTTCCTGAAATAAGCG
>CAZLLM010000179.1:0-4191 GCA_964560405.1 uncultured Prevotella sp. | reverse complement strand
GTGGTCATGAAGCGCATGCTCGAAGCCCTGTAAAGGCCGCCCCGCCCCCCGCCTCCCCGCCCGTGCGCTAAGGATTTCAGCCGCAGGCGGCGGGAACGGCGAAAGCGCGTTCAGCGAGGCTCTTCCACGGAATAGGAATACGTTTTCCCGCGAATGTGAACTTATTACGTGCGGCTTGCGCCGTTCAAGGCTCGCGGAAAGAGGCGGGCTGGTCTTGCGGCCTGCAAGGAAAAAGCCCGCGCCGGCATCCCGGCGCGGGCTTTTGCGTTTCGAGGCGCGCCGTCATTCGGCGGGCTGCAAATCGTTGTACAGCTTCTTCGCCTCACCCAAAGTGAGCGCATGGCCGTACATTCTCACAAGTGCGATTTCGCCGTTGAGCATATACTCCGTCTGCTCGCCGCTTGCGCTCGCATCGCCGCCGATGCAGAAGTACTGGGCGTTTCCTTCTGGGTAGTCAAAACTGCCGACAGTCGGCACACTGCCCGCGAGATTGCCATCCACGTAAACGCGCATTTCGTAATTGTCGTAGTCGACAACGCCTATTATATGGTAGAAGCGTCCCGGCTCAATGTCAATTCCTGTCGAAACTGACAGATACTCTCCTGCGAAGCTGCCAAATATTCCTATGTCGCCGCTATGCTCTATGCCGAATCCGCCATGTTGCTGCGAGCTTACAACGCACGGCCCGTCACTGCCGTATTCATCCGGATTGTTGATGACGGCAAGAGCCTCAAGTGAAAAGCTCCCGCTCATGGCATCATAGATTGTGCCGCTCGTGCCGTAGGGAACGGCGTAGTACTCTTGGTTGTCTGCACCTCCGAACTTGGCCGTCCAGAGCCCGTAGGTTTCGTTGAAGTACGTTTGCGGGACAGTGCCGCCCGTGCGAACTTCAGTCGCAAGCGGCGACACATCTTCGGCCGCTCCGTTCTCGCCGAACTTGATGTCCATAAGGTCAGCTTCGGGTGCTGTTTCCACCGGCGGCTCGTCCTCGCCGCCTTGGTTAGCATCGGCGACATCCTGCCATATTCTGTACATGCAGTACGCCTCGTCGCGCGTTACAGCCCTCGAGTACAGACGGGCTACGAGGATGTCCCCGTCAAAAGCCCCGTCGCATTCAGTCCCGCCAGACTTTGCGTCGCCGCCTATTGCCATCCAGTGGGCGTCGTCCCCCCTGGGCAGGTTGGGCTCACCTTCTGCCGCAACTTCGCCCGCGGGGAATCCATTGACGTAAACGCGTATCATATCTTCCGCCTTGCTGTATGTGGCCACCACATGGAAATACTGCCCCGGAGTTGCTGTGACACCGGTTGCGACCGACTTGTACACGTTTCCATTTTCAGTTTGCGTACCTACATAGAACGCTATCTCTCCCGCGTCAAGTTCAATGCCTTGGCCACCGACATCCATAGAGCTGAGCGGGCATTTCCACGCGCTGCTCAAGGAATTGCAGCGGAACAAAGCCTCATACGTGATTTCGCTCAGCATAGCATCAGGTATCTTACTGTTGTCCGTGTAGTCCACCTTGTAATACTGGCTGCTGTTGTTCTGGAACCTCGCAGCGTTGCGCTGGTAGATTTTGTCAGTGAAAAGGACAGGCTCTATAGAGCCTTTTTCAATTTTTGAAGTGCCTGTCGCGTCAAGCGGCACGCCGGAATCGCTTATTTTGAGGTCAAGCAGATCGGGTTCGGGGGCAGTCGTGCCGGGCGCGGGCGTGTAACTGCCCACTGTGAACGACCCGCTCTTAGCAGGTTCGGAAACGTTACCGTAAGGGTCGCAGGCAACGACTTCCGCATGCAACTGTTTGCCTGCGGGCAGCCCGGAAAGGGTGATGCTTACGTTTTCGGGCATATCACTGCCGAGGTAGAAACCCGAGCACTTGTTGCCGGAAGCCAAAGTGTCTCCGGATTCGTCCAGAACGGCCGTCTTGTAGTATAGCACGATGTCGTCGTCCTCAGCCTGCGTGAACGTTATCACGCGCCCGTCAGATTGGCTTTCCCGCGTGTTCACTTGCGGGTCTGTAAAGCGCGGGGCTTCGCCGCCGGCGTACGAGGCGTAGGTCATGTTGGAGCCGTCGTAAGGAGCGGGAATGTTCCACGCAGGCTCAATCTCTTCGCCGCGCCTGCCGTCTATGCGTCGGATGTTGACATTACTCAGGTCTTCCACCTTGACTATGACACCTTCCTGCACATTCTCCACACCGTCAGGAGTGGAACCGTCAACGTCAATGCCGGGGTTAAGGTAACAGTAGTTGTTTGTACCGTCATCAATACTGGTGAACGCCCCCTGCCACAGGGCTTTCGGGTCGCGCAGGGAGAAGTGGGTGTGTCCGCAGAAGTGTATTATCTGCGGATAGTCCTTGAAGATGTCGTAAAGCGCGTGGTTGCCCCATCCGCCGTCGCTGTCGCCAGAGCCGTGCGTTGTTCCGTAGACAGGGATATGGGTGAATACGAACACTGGCCTGCCCGCGTACCTCACGGCCGCGTCGGCGAGGCTTTTGCGCAGGAATTTGTATGTATCCTCGCTGTAATCCTGTTCGTTGCTGCCCGACAGCCCGGCGTAGATGAACGGGTAGCCCTTGATGTCGAAGTATCCTCGAAGCTCTTGCCCGAGCGCGGCGTAGTTGTCCATCGCGCTTTCGCCTGCGAACCATTCGTGGTTGCCCATGACATAGTGGCGCTCCACGTATGCCGGCAGCAAGGATTCGTCTTCAAGCACAGACTTGAATTCTTCGTACTGTCCCGGCGCGCCGCTGTTGGTCAGGTCGCCGTTCACGAATATGGCATCGACATCGTGGTCAGCGTCGTAGAGGCTGGATATTGAACGCGTCACCCTCTCCTTGGCGTTCCCGTCGCCGAAGTGCGTGTCGCTTATCACGAAGAAAGCGGGGAAGCCATCGAAAGTCTGCGTTACGCAGACTTTCGAGGAAAGTCCGCCGTCGGCGAGCGAAACGGTGATTTCTCCGTCGCGTGCGCCGTTGTTCATTTGCCCTGCCAGGAATATGTAGGTCTTGGCTCCCGTTTCGGAGGCGTCATCCACAGGAGTTATCCAGTCGGGCAGGCTGAAGTCCAGATTGGCGTTGGCGGTGATGTTGAGCAGCACGCGGCTGTTCACTCCGGCCACGTTCACAGTGTCCTCCTTCACAAGGAAGCCTGGCTTCACGCCGAGCTGCCTTACGGTGAAAGTCGCCTGAAGCCCGTCGAGCGCGCTTACCGTAAGCGTGGCCTCCCGTATCTCCTCTTCGTCGTTGGGGTCTGCGGTCACGATTATTCCGCCGTCCGCGACCTCGGCCTTGCACCACGCGCCGTCAGCCGCGGCGGCCGCAACGGTGTTCGTCTTAATGTCGACAGCCAGCTTCCCTCCGGCTTCGCTGAAGTCGATGTATTTGCCGGAGTAATCCACCTCCAGCTGCGTCTGCCCTGGCGCGCCCGTGACTGCGAGAACGCCGGTCTGCGCCTGCGATTGCGATGCCGCCAGCAGTGCCGCTGCGGCGAGATAACTGATGTATGTCAGTCTTTTCATAACTCAAAAGTTTTTTCAGTGAACCGATATTTTGGAAGTCCTGCCGTTTACGGTGACTATGTATACGCCGGGCGCGAGCCTGGCTGACGGCGAAAGCCTGACGCCCTCTGGCGTAAAGACCGCCACTTCCGCTCCGTCAGGAGCCGATATGCGCCCGTCTTCTATGCGCACGCCGCCGTCTTCCTGTGCCGCGGCGTTGTCAATGCCGTTTTCCGTGCCTGCCTCAACGAATGTCCATGCGAACTTCGTGCCTGCGATAAGCAGGCTTTCAGGCAAGGCGTTGGGGGCGTCCCCAAGTATCTGCAGGTTGAGGTAGCGCCTTATGTTGTCGATGCCTGTCGCGGCGATGGCGTACTGCCCACCCCCGGCAGGAAGCAGGCTCCACCACGAGGGGGCTGAGCTTGCGTCATCGGCGGCCGGCAGGTTGTAGCGGTCTTGCGGGGTGAGCGTGGTGGAGATGCTGTTCTTCGTGGCGCGGTTGATTATGCTCACCCTGCCGGGGCGTGTCTCAACGAGCCGCCACTGGGCGTTTGGGTCAGCCTTGTCCTTGCCCTCTACCGTGAACTTGTACTGCGCGTCCACGACCGAGGTGTTGTCGGCTATGACGCTGCCGCCGTCTTCCGCGTTCGCTATGTTGTACCATGTCACGGTTTCTTTGTTTTGCGGAGCGTA
>CAZLLM010000178.1:0-4211 GCA_964560405.1 uncultured Prevotella sp. | reverse complement strand
AAACACTCTTATATGAGAGTTGACATGAGATTATAAGAGAATCGGGCAAGCCTCTGCGGAGGCTTCCGCGGTGCCCCGGTCCGGAGGCTACCGCAGCCGCCACCGGCCGCCGGCTTTCACGGCCGGCACCGCCACCGCCTCCGACGTGCTGTCGGCGTATTCCAGCACGGCCGTAACGAGGGAGTAGGAGCCGTCCTTGCTGGTCTCGGCCTTCGCCACGCTCACGCCCGTTATGCCTCCGCGCTCTTTCTTCTCCCTTGCCATGAACTGCTTGGCGGCGGTGGCGAGGCCTTTCCTGTAGCTGTCCGGAACGCTGTCGGCCGACTGCAAGTGCGACACGTACTTTTCGTACTCGCCCCTGATCAGGCAGCCGTAGGCCGAGAGGACCGCCTCTTCGGGCGTGGAGTGCCTTTCCGGCCCGCCCCCGCAGGAACACGCCAGCGCGAAGGCCAGGGCAGGCAGCAGGGCGGGCGGCAAACGGCGGCGCGTCATGCGGCTTTCACTTTTGACGGATGAAAATGTTCACGGGTGTGCCGCACAGGTTCCAGTTCTCGCGTATCCTGTTTTCGAGGAACCTGCGGTATGGCTCCTTGACGTACTGCGGCAGGTTGGCGAAGAAGGCGAAAGAGGGGATGCGGGTGTTGGGCAGCTGTGTGCAGTATTTTATCTTGACGTACTTCCCTTTCCACGCGGGCGGCGGCGTCTCGGCTATTATCGGGAGCATGACGTCGTTCAGCTTCGGGGTAGGTATGCGCAAGCTGCGGCGGGCGTACACGTCGTTGGACGTTTCGAGCACTTTGTATATGCGCTGCTTCGTGAGGGCGGAGGCGAAGATTACGGGGTAGTCGGTGAACGGGGCCGTCCTTTCGCGTATGGCGCTTTCGAGGCGCTTCTGCGTATTCTGCGACTTGTCCTCGGCCAGGTCCCATTTGTTCACCACGACAACCAGCCCCGTGCTGTTTTTCTGTATGACCTGGAAGATGCTCATGTCCTGCGCCCCGACCCCTTGCGTGGCGTCTATCATCAGTATCGCGACGTCCGCCTGCTCTATGGCCCGTATGGAACGCACTATGCTGTAATACTCCAAGTCTTCCGTCACCTTTCTCTTCTTGCGTATGCCTGCCGTGTCGACGAGGCAGAAGTCGAAGCCGAACTTGTTGTAGCGCGTGGAGACCGCGTCGCGCGTGGTGCCGGCGATGTCGGTGACGATATTCCTCTCTTCGCCTATGAAGGCGTTTATTATGCTGCTTTTCCCTACGTTGGGGCGGCCTACCACGGCAAAGCGCGGGATGCCGTCGTCGGCGGGCGTCCTCCCGCTCTTGTTCAGGCTGCCCAGTACGGCGTCGAGCAGGTCGCCCGTCCCGCTCCCTGTGGCGGCGCTTATTGGCAGTGGGTCGCCCAAGCCCAGCCGGAAGAACTCGGCGGACATGTAGCTCCGGCTCACTTCATCGACCTTGTTCGCCGCCAGTATGACGGGGGTCTCCGCCCGGCGCAGGATGTTGGCGATCTCCATGTCTAAGTCGGTGACCCCGCTGTACACGTCCACCACGAAGAGTATGACGTCCGCCTCGTCCGTGGCTATCTTCACCTGCTTGCGTATCTCGTCCTCGAATACGTCGTCGGAGTCCACTACCCAGCCGCCTGTGTCGATTACGGAAAACTCTCTGCCGTTCCACAACACTTTCCCGTACTGCCTGTCGCGGGTCGTCCCCGCCACGTCGCTTACGATGGCGCGGCGGGTTTCCGTAAGCCTGTTGAACAATGTTGACTTGCCTACGTTAGGGCGGCCTACTATTGCCACAAAGTTTCCCATACAACGATTTTTCCTTGTTTCCGCATGTGTTATTTAGGGTCGTAGCCGAAAGTCCTCAGCTCCTTTTCGGAATTCCTCCATCCCGGGTCCACTTTCACAAACGTGCTGAGGAACACTTTCTTTTTGAAGAAGCGCTCGATATCCCTGCGCGCCTCCGTGCCTATTCTCCGCAGCGCAATGCCCTGGCGCCCGATGATTATACCTTTCTGGCTTTCGCGCTCCACGTAAATCACAGCGTGTATGCGTATCAGCTTCTCCCCTTCATTGAACTCGTCGACCGCGACTTCCACAGAGTACGGGATTTCCTTGTCGTAGTACAACAGTATCTTCTGCCGCAGCATCTCGGAGACGATGAAGCGGGAGGACTTGTCGGTGATCTGGCTCTTGTCGAAGTATTCCGGCGATTCGGGCAGAAGCTCTATGACACGTTCCAGCACTCTGCCTGTGTTGAATTTAGCTTTCGCCGAAACAGGGTATATCTCCGCTTCGGGCAGACGCCCGCGCCATTCTTCTACAAGGGATGTCAGAGCCTCCTGGTTGCTCAGGTCTATCTTGTTAATCAGCACAAGCACCGGGATGTCCAGCCCTTTCACCTTTTCTATGAAGTCCTCGTTCTTGGAGCTGTCCTCTATCGTGTCGGTAACATACAGCAGCACGTCAGCGTCCGCCAGCGCCGACTTGGAGAACGCCAGCATCGCCTCCTGCAGCTTGTAATTCGGTTTCAGCACTCCGGGAGTGTCGGAGAACACCACTTGGTAGTCGTCAGACGAAAGTATTCCGAGTATCCTGTGCCGTGTGGTCTGCGCCTTGAACGTTACAATGGAAATCCTGTCGCCCACAAACAGGTTCATGAGCGTGGACTTGCCCACGTTAGGGTTTCCTACGAGATTTACAAACCCGGCTTTGTGCATAGCGTAATCGTCTTACTCTGCCGGCGGCAAACCGGCGCGCCTTCCGCCGCCTTCCGCCTTTCCCGGTCATTCCGCCGCGCCGGGGGAACGCCGCGTACTTGCAGGCCGTGCGCATCCGGCGGGCGGTTGCGCCGGGAATGTTATTAACACTTTGATTGCTTGGCGGACTGGTAGTCGTAGGCCCACTTCAAGTAGGAAGCGCCCCAGACGAACCCCGCGCCGAAAGCGGTGAAGATAAGGTTGTCGCCTTTTTTCAGCTGCCTTTCGTAATCCCACAGCGCCAGCGGAAGTGTCGCCGCCGACGTGTTGCCGTAACGCTGTATGTTCAGCATAACCTTGTCCATAGGCAAATCCAGCCGCTTTGCCACGGCTTCGATTATCCTCACGTTTGCCTGATGAGGAATGATCCACGTTATGCTGTCCTTGTCAAGGTTGTTGCGCTTGGCTATCAGTTCGCACGCGTCGCTCATGTGCGTCACGGCGAACTTGAACACCGTGCGCCCTTCCTGATGAAGGAAGTGCATACGGTGGTCGATTGTGAAATACGAGGGCGGGCAGACCGACCCTCCCGCCTTCATGCACAGGAAAGGAAGCCCTTTTCCGTCTGTGCGGAAATACGAATCCAACAGGCCGCACTCTTCTTCCGCAGGCTCAAGGAGCACCGCTCCCGCTCCGTCGCCGAAGATAGGGCATGTCGCCCGGTCAGTGTAGTCCACCATTGACGACATTTTGTCCGCACCCACGACAACTACTTTCCTGTACCGCCCGCACTGGATCATATTGGCTCCCACGTCCATCGCGTAAAGGAAGCCGCAGCAGGCGGCCGAGAAATCGAAAGCGAAAGCGTTCACAAGCCCTAAACGCCCCAGCACTATTGACGCCGTAGACGGGAAATGATAGTCGGGAGTCGTTGTGGCTACAATCAGGCAGTCTACTTCGGCGGGGGCGGTGTTCGTGCGGTCAAGCAGCTGTTTCACGGCTTTCCGCGCCATATAGCTCGTGCCGAGCCCCTCCTCGTTCAGTATCCTCCGCTCCTTCACGCCGATGCGCGTCATTATCCACTCATCGTTCGTGTCGACCATGCGCGACAGCTCATCGTTAGTCAGCACGTATTCGGGAACGTAGCCGCCTATCCCCGTTATAGCAGCGTTGATTTTTCCCATTGTCGTCCCGCGTCAGGCACCGGCTTCTTTAACGATTGCGAGCTTCCCGCGGTAGTAGCCGCATTCGGGGCATACGTTGTGATACACATACCATGCGCCGCAGTTCTGGCAAACCGCCAAAGTCGGAGCCACGGCCTTGTCGTGGGTTCTGCGCTTGCGGGTGCGCGACTTGGATTGTCTTCTTTTAGGATGTGCCATTTCTCTTGTTGTTTGATTCGTTGTTCCGCATATTAAGACCGCGGGAAGCCCTTGGGCTTTTAAGCCGCCCGCGGCCGAAACCGGCTGCAAATTTACGCTTTTCCAGCCGAACAAACGCATAGCGGC
>CAZLLM010000177.1:0-4219 GCA_964560405.1 uncultured Prevotella sp. | reverse complement strand
GCCCGCATTCGCGGCATGGGATTGCGCAAGCCTTAATGACATAGTTCCGAAATAATTTGTAATTTCGCGGCAGACGTCAATGTGTGCGGGCGTAATCTGCGGGGAATGGAGCGAATGGGGGAAATATGGAGATGGTTGGGCAGACACAAATATTTAATTGTCTGCGTGATTTTTTTTATCAATTTGCTTTTTCTCGACCACAACAGCCTTGTCCGGCGGTACAGACAACGTAAGGAGATAGCGACATTACGGGCGGAAAAAGAACGCTATACGAAAATGTACGAGCGCGACACACGGCAGCTGGAAGCCCTGCGCAGTAATCCGAAGACACTGGAAAAAATAGCCCGTGAACGCTATTTCATGAAAAAAGCTGACGAGGATGTGTTTGTCTTCGAGTACGGGAAAGACGGAAGTGGGGAAGATGAAGCGGCTGAGTAGACTGCAAATAGCTGTTTACGACATCGGGGCGGTGGTCATGCTCTTAGCACTGGCGGCTTACGGCACGGATTTGAGGGAATATGTACCTTATGCATTCGGGGCGGGCGCGGCCTGCCTCTTGTCCATGCAGATATGCATGCGTTACGATGGGCGCAACATCACGATACGCCGCCTGCGCAAGCAGCAGATTTTCGGCACGACGGTGCTGGTGTTCACCGCAGTTCCGATGTGGATGTCAATAAATCATGTGTGGCCTTTCGGACATAACGAGTGGATGATTTCGCTTGCGGCGGGCGCGTGGATGGAACTGTACACCGCATTCAGGATGCCGGCGGAACTGAAAAAGGAAAGCGATGAAAGCGGCAGAAAATGAAGCCTTAGTGATATTCAGCGGCGGGCAGGATTCGACAACCTGCCTCTTCTGGGCGCGGGAACGCTTCGCCGCGGTGCGGGCTCTGACTTTCCTCTACGGCCAGCGGCATGCAGCCGAAACGGAAGCCGCCGAGCGTATAGCGCGACTTGCGGGCGTAGCTTGGGAATGCCTTGACGTGCCGCTCATAGGGAAACTGGCACGAAATTCGCTCACAACACGCGGCATGGAAATTGATACGGGCGGATATACAACGTATATGCCCAACACTTTCGTTCCCGGAAGAAATCTTTTCTTCATAAGCATTGCCGCCGTGTACGCCAGCGAGCGGGGCATCCGCGATCTCATAACAGGTGTAGGGCAGACCGATTACAGCGGCTACCCTGACTGCCGCGACACTTTCGTAAAAAGCCTGAACGTGACGCTAAACCTGGCTCTGGAGGAACAGTTCGTGATACACACGCCACTGATGTGGAAAAACAAGGCCAGCACATGGGAAATGGCCGACCGGCTGGGTATTTTCGAAATCGTGCGTGATGAGACCGTAACGTGTTACAACGGCGTGAAAGGCGACGGTTGCGGGCATTGTCCGGCCTGCATCCTGCGTCGCAAGGGGCTTGATGATTACCTAAACAAAAAAAATCATGGATGGACGACGCGAAGATGAAGGTCTGAAAGCCCTCGGGAAAAAGATTGAGTGCCTTACGGAGCTTAGCCCGGCCGTACTTGAAACTTTTGAGAACCGACATCAGGAAAACGACTACTGGGTGCGTTTCAACTGTCCCGAATTCACGTGCCTCTGCCCCATAACCGGCCAGCCTGATTTTGCGGAAATACGCATAGGCTACATGCCCGGCGAGAGAATGGTGGAAAGCAAAAGTCTCAAGCTCTATCTTTTCAGCTACCGCAACCACGGCAATTTCCACGAAGACTGCGTAAACAAGATAATGAAGGATTTGATCAGCCTTATGAACCCGAAATATATCGAAGTTACCGGCTTGTTCGCCCGTAGAGGCGGCATCAGCATACATCCTTACGCCAACTATGGACGTCCGGGAACGAAATACGAGGAACTGGCCGAGTTCCGCATGAAGCGGCACGGTATGTGAGAAAAAACTTCAAGGGAAATGTTTGAGAATCTTAGCGAACGCCTTGAAAGGTCGTTCCAGATATTGAAAGGCGAGGGAAAGATAACCGATATCAACGTAGCCGAAACCCTCAAGGACGTGCGCCGCGCACTGCTTGACGCGGACGTGAACTACAAGGTAGCGAAGAACTTCACCGACAGCGTGAGGCGGAAAGCTTTGGGTATGAACGTCATCACCAGCATCAAGCCAGGACAATTCATGGTGAAGATTGTGCGTGATGAGCTGACAGAACTTATGGGCGGACAAGCTGCGGAGCTTAACTTGAAAGGACACCCGGCTGTCGTGCTTATGGCAGGATTGCAAGGCTCCGGGAAAACCACATTCTCGGCGAAGCTGGCCAACTGGCAGAAACAGAAGAAGCACCGTTCACCTTTGCTCGCCGCGTGCGACATCTACCGCCCCGCAGCTATCGAACAGTTGAAAGTACTGGGAGAGCGTACAGGCATACCCGTCTACTGCGAACTCGAAGAGAAAAACCCTGTGAACATCGCGGTGAACGCCGTGAAGTACGCACGAACATACGGCAAAGATCTCGTGATAATTGACACTGCCGGACGCCTTGCCATTGACGACCGCATGATGGCAGAGATAGCCGCGATAAAGGCCGCCGTCAGCCCCGGCGAAACGCTGTTCATCGTCGACTCCATGACTGGGCAGGATGCCGTAAACACAGCAAGGGAATTTAACGAGCGGCTCGGCTTCGATGGCGTGGTACTTACGAAACTCGATGGCGATACGCGCGGCGGCGCGGCTCTGTCAGTGCGCGCAGTAGTCGACAAGCCCGTAAAATTCATCGGCACAGGCGAAAAGATGGAAGCCCTTGATGTGTTCCATCCGGAACGGATGGCCGACCGCATACTCGGCATGGGCGACATTGTGTCGCTTGTGGAACGCGCCCAAGAGCAGTATGATGAAAAAGAAGCCCGCCGGCTGCAAAAGAAGATAGCCAAGAACCTGTTCGACTTCAATGATTTCCTCAGCCAAATCACCCAAATCAAAAAAATGGGGAACATCAAGGATCTTGTGTCAATGATCCCGGGCGTAGGCAAAGCCGTAAGAAACCTTGAAATTGACGACAACGCTTTCAAAGGCATCGAAGCCGTAATCCGTTCCATGACCCCGAAAGAACGCGCAAATCCCGACATCATCAACGGCAGCCGCCGCCAGAGGATAGCCAGAGGCTCCGGCACCGACATCAAGGAAGTGAACAGAATATTCAAACAGTTCGAGCAGGCGCGCCGCATGATGCGCCAGATGACAGGCGATAAGATGCGGCAGTTCGCGGGGAAGATAGGAATGCCGGGCAAGTGATTCGCAATGCAAGGCAATATAATTGAAATTACAAGCAGGATAATATAAAACAAGCCAGAAGGGTATGCAATTGTTAGACGGCAAAGCCACAGCCGCGGCGGTAATGCAGGAGATAGCCGGACAGGTAAGGCGCATAGTGAGCGGCAGCGGACGCCGCCCGCATCTCGCGGCCGTCTTGGTGGGCCATGACGGAGGAAGCGAAACTTATGTCGCCAACAAAGTGAAGGCGTGCGAGGCGTGCGGCTTCCTCTCCACGTTAGTGAGATTCGAAGACGACGTGAAAGAAAGCGAGCTTCTTGCGGAAGTCGCCGCGCTGAACGCTGACAGCGAAGTGGACGGCATTATCGTGCAGCTGCCATTGCCCCCGCACATATCAGAGCAGAAAGTGATGGAAGCGGTGGATTGGCGGAAAGATGTGGACGGGTTTCATCCCATGAATGCCGGGCGGCTCGCGGCAGGGCTTGCCACAGCGCTCGCCCCGGCCACGCCGCGTGGCATAATGGAGCTTTTCCGCCGCTACGGCATCAGGACAGAGGGGAAGAAATGCGTCATACTGGGGCGCAGCGGCATTGTCGGGCGGCCTATGGCGCAGCTCATGATGCAGAAAAACGGCGGCGACGCCACAGTAACAGTGTGCCACAGCCATACAAAGGACTTAGAAGAGGAATGCCGTCGCGCCGACATATTGATAGCCGCCGTAGGGCGGCCTGGCTTCGTAACCGCCGGCATGGTAAAGCCGGGTGCGGTCGTGGTGGACGTGGGAACGACGCGTGTGCCCGATGCCACGAGGAAAAAAGGCTTCCGGCTCTGCGGAGACGTCAGATTCGACGAGGTAGCGCCTTTATGTTCGTACATCACTCCCGTTCCGGGCGGCGTAGGGCCCATGACAATTTGCTCCCTGATGCAGAACACCCTGCAGGCGGCCATCCTGCATAATGCCGGAGGCGCATGA
>CAZLLM010000176.1:0-4219 GCA_964560405.1 uncultured Prevotella sp. | reverse complement strand
GCCTTGCGCACTCCGGCATCGGGGCAGGCCGCCGCCCTCTCGCCGGCCTCGCAGCGGAAGCGGTTCATCACCCGCACGGCGTAGTCTATGCCGCCGCTTTCCTTGGCGAACTCAATGATTTCGCCTATCTCGCCGTCCGTCGCCTCGCCGCTCCTCACCTTCGCGGCGAGCGAGAGCATGCGCGGGGAGGCGGCCGCTTTCAGCGCGTATATGGCCGGCAGCGTGAGGTTGCCCTCGCGCATATCGCTTCCTGTGGGCTTCCCTATCGCCGCGCCGCCGCAATAGTCGAAGATGTCGTCGCGTATCTGGAAGCACATCCCTATCGCCTCGCCCATGCGGCGCGCGTTGTCGACCCCGGCTTCCGGCGCGCCGGCCGACACGGCTCCGAGCTCGGCGCAGGCGGCGAAGAACCCCGCCGTCTTGCGCCTTATCACTTCGTAGTACGACTGCTCGGAAATGTCCCCGGCGCGGATGTTCTCCATCTGCCTCACCTCGCCGTCGGAAAGCATCCTGCCGAGCGAGGATATGCCGCGTACTATCCTCATGCTGCCCGTCTTCGCGGCCTGTTCGAGGGAGGAGGCGAGGATATAGTCGCCCGCAAGCACCGCCACCCTGTTGCCGTAGGCCGCATTGACCGAGCTCTGGCCGCGCCGCTCGCCGCTGCCGTCCACCACGTCATCGTGCAGCAGGCTCGCCGTGTGGAGCAGCTCGAGAGTCACGGCGGAACAGTAGGCCGCCTCACCCACCCTGCCGTAGCCGCGCGCGGCGAGGAGGACAAGCGCGGGGCGCATCAGCTTCCCGCCGCGCCGCTGCACATGCCCGAGGGCCTGTCCGAGCAGGCCGCCTTCGTTCCGGAGCGCGTCCCTGAACTTCCCGCGGTAGACCGCCAGCTCGTCCGCAATCGGCGCGTAAGCCTGTTCCAAAGAAAACATAAGCCGTTTTTAAGGGTACAAAAGTATTAATAAATCGCAACAGCCGCCCGATTTTTCGCTACTTTTACCGTAAAATACAAAGAGATATGAACAAATTGCTCCTTATTGACGCAAACGCGCTGATATACCGCGCCTACTACGCTTTCATCAACAACCCCCGCATCAACTCCAAGGGGATGAACACCTCGGCCGTCTACGGCTTCGTGAGCGTGCTCGAAGAGGTTAAGGCCATGTTCGCGCCTACGCATCTGGCGGCGGCCTTCGACCCTGCGGGCAGGACTTTCCGCCACGAGATGTACGCGCCTTACAAGGCGCAGCGGCAGGAAACGCCCGAAGACATCCGCAAGTCAAGGCCTGTGATAAAGGACATTCTCGGAGCGTACAACATCCCGGCGCTCGAAATAGGGAGCTACGAGGCGGACGACGTGATAGGCAGCGCGGCCCGCCGCTTCGCCTCGCCCGAAACGGAAGTGTACATGCTCACTTCCGACAAGGACTACGGGCAGCTCGTCGGCGGCGGCGCATGGATGCTGCGCCCGCGCAAAGGCGGCTCTTTCGACAAGCTCGGCCCGGCCGAGATTATCGCGAAATACGGGATAGACAGCCCGGCGCAGGTGGCCGACCTGCTCGGGCTTATGGGCGACAGCTCCGACAACATACCCGGCTGCCCGGGAGTCGGCGAGAAAACGGCCTCCGCGCTGATAAGACAGTACGGAGGGGTAAAGAGCCTGCTCGAAAACAAGGACAGGCTGCCGGGCGCGCTGAAATCGAAGATAGCGGGCAACGAAGCCCAAATACTCCTGTCGCTCGACCTCGCCACCATCCGCACCGGCCTGCCCCTGCCTTTCGCGCTCGACGACCTGAGGCTCCGCCGCCCTGACGGGAAAAGGCTCAGAGAGCTGTTCTCGGAACTCGAATTCAAAAGCCTCGCGGACCGCGTGTTGGGCGGCGGCGGGAGACTCTCCGGCGCAGGCGCACCTGAGGCGGGCTGCCTTTTCGGAACAAGCCGGGCGGAACCCGCGGCAACGCGCCGGGGGGAAGAGGGCTTTGAAGGCGGCCTCTTCGGCGCAGATCCCGGCGAAGGGGCGGAAGCTTCGGAAAAAGCGAACCTCAGAGGGCGTGAATCGCTGTCGCACGCCTACAAACTTGTTGAAGACGAGGGGGAAATGCGCGAATTATGCCTGAAATTCATGTCAGCCCCCGAGCTCAGCATAGACACGGAGACCGACGGCGCCGACCCTATGACCGCCGCGCTCGTAGGCCTCAGCTTCTCCGTAGCGGAACGCGAGGCCTTTTACGTGCCCGTGCCGCCCGGCTGCGCGGAAGCCCGGCGGACAGTCGGGATATTCAGGCCTGCTTACGAAAACCCCGCTTCTCTGAAAATAGGGCAGAACATGAAGTTCGACATGCTCGTCCTCGCAAGGTACGGCGCGGAAGTCAGAGGCGGGATATTCGACACGATGGTCGCCCACTACGTGCTCCAGCCCGAGCTCCCGCATAACATGGACGCGCTCGCCGCGCAATACCTCGGCCGCCCCACGATAAGAACAGAAGAACTTATAGGCCCGAAAGGCAGAGGCCAGAGAAGCATGCGCGACCTGCCCCCCGCCGCTGTCTGCGAGCACGCCTGCGAGTGCGCCGACGCAGCCCTCCGCCTCAAGAAAGCGCTCCAAGGCGAGCTGCTGCGCAGCGGGGCGGCGAAGCTCTTCGAAGACGTGGAAATGCCCCTCGTGCGCGTCCTCGCCGGCATGGAGCTCGCCGGAGTGCGCATCGACACCGCCGCCCTGCACGAGACTTCCGCGCTGTTCTCCCTCCGCATGGGCGGCCTGGAAAAGGAAGTCCGCGCCCTCGCGGGGCAGGCGTTCAACCTCTCGTCCCCAAAGCAAGTGGGCGAAATCCTTTTCGACAAGCTGAAAATCGATCCACGCGCAAAGCGCACCCCCACCGGGCAGTACGTAACCTCCGAAGAAACGCTCGAAAAGCTCCGCCCGCGCCACCCCATAGTAGACCGGATACTCAAATACCGCGGCCTGAAAAAGCTCACATCCACATACCTCGACGCCCTGCCCGCGCTCATCAACGCCTCCACGGGGAAAATACACACGTCGTTCAACCAGACCGTAACAAGCACAGGCCGCCTTAGCTCAAGCAACCCCAACCTGCAGAACATACCCGTGCGCGGCGACGACGGCAGGGAGATACGCAAGGCCTTCATACCCGAGCCGGGCTGCCTGTTCTTCGCCGCCGACTACTCGCAGATCGAGCTGCGCATCATGGCCCACCTCAGCGGCGACGCCCGCATGACGGAAGCATTCCTCGAAGGCGGCGACATCCACGCCGCCACCGCCGCGCGCATCTTCCGAAAGCCCCTCGGCGAAGTCACGCGCGACGAGCGGCGCAAGGCCAAGACCGCCAACTTCGGCATAATCTACGGCATCTCAGCATTCGGACTCGCGGAGCGGCTCGGCATACCGCGCAGCGAAGCCAAAGAACTTATCGACAGCTATTTCGCCACCTACCCCCGCGTGCGCGGCTACATCGAGGAAAGCATAGCGAAAGCCCGGCGGCAGGGATACATCGAAACCATACTCCGCCGCCGCCGCTACCTGCCCGGCATCAACTCGAAGAACGCCACAGTGCGAGGCCGCGACGAGCGCAACGCCGTGAACGCACCCATACAAGGCAGCGCCGCCGACATCATAAAGATAGCCATGGTGAGGATAAGCCGGCGCTTCGCCGAAGAGCGCCTGCGCTCCGTCATGACGCTCCAAGTGCACGACGAACTCGACTTCAGCGTCTTCCCCGAAGAGCGCGAGGCCGTCGGGCGCATCGTGCTGCACGAGATGGAGAACGCCTGGCCGCTCGCCGTGCCACTGAAAGCCGACTGCGGATGGGGCGCGAACTGGCTGGAAGCCCACTGACGCCGCGCCCCGGCCGGGCGGCGCCATGAAAGCGCCTGCGCCGCCTGCCGGGACAAGGGTGCGCGAGCAGCTTGCGGGTGCGGGAGGACGGATTGGTTTCGCGGCGGCAGGCGGAAAACGGAGCGAATGCGGGCGACGGGATAAAGATGCAAGGCAGCAGAATAAGGCTGCGAGGATTGCGGGCTAAGGCTGAGAGGGCGGCTGGATAAGGCGGCGGGGAGGCGTTTTTAAGGCGGGCGCGCATTATACAATTATGACAGCGCGCGGCTTTCCCGCAGGGGCAGGCGGGAGGAGAAGCCTTGCGGGGCGCGTCCGCCGCCTTGCGCGGACTCTCATTTATAATATGCATCTGGCAGCCTCCCGCTT
>CAZLLM010000175.1:0-4222 GCA_964560405.1 uncultured Prevotella sp. | reverse complement strand
TAAGGATGCGCGAGCAACTTTCGGGGCGGGCTTCGCCGTGCGGATGCGAAAGAAAGGACTGTTTTGTTGCGGGGCGGCCGGGAAACGGAGCGGCTGTGACGGCGGGATAAGGCTGCGAGACGGCGGGTCAAAGTGTCAAAGCCGCAGGATAAGGATGCGGGACGACGGTTTCAGCAGGTTGCAAAAGTCGTTTAAGGCTGCGCGGATGCTTTTTAGCGAATTGCAAAGGTCGTCCCAGCGGGACGGACGCGGTTTTCAGCGCTTCGGATGCCGTTTTCGCGGGCTGCGGAGGATGTTTTGAGGCGGCGAGAGCGGCGGAATACGGATGCGCGGGCTGCGTCCTCCCGCTTCCCGCCTGTGACTTCCCCGTTTTCCGGCGGCATCTGTTCCGTTCTCAACCCGCGCCCTCCCGTTCCTGCCTGCGGCTTTTTCGTTTTCCGCTTGTATACTTTGCGCTTCCCGCCCGCATGCCTCCTGTTTCCCATGTGCGGGCTTCCCGTTTTCCGCGGCGGTTCAAAGGCTGTTTTCCGCGGCAGTTCAGGGCGTGTTTCGCGGGGGGGGGGGCGGAAAAGGGCGCGGCGCAGGAGGGCCATGCGGCTGAAAAAAGCGAATCAGCGGCGGAAAAGGGCGCAGCGGCGGAAAAATTCGCTATATTGCGGCTCCGCCGGACGCGCCGGGCGGAAAGGCCACCGCTGGCGGATGCCGCGGCATGAGAAGGGCCATACATTACCAACCAATAAAAACCAGCACTATGAAACACGCGAAAAGCTATCTGATGCCCGGAGCCTGCGCCGCAGCGATGCTCGTCTGCGGGTGTTCGCAGGGAAACGCCCCGGGAACCACCCTCTCCGGCCTTGACCCCGCCGCGTTCGATTCCGTAATCGGCGGCAAGACCACGGCCTTGTACACGCTGAAGAACGCCGCCGGCATGGAAGTGTGCGTAACCAACTTCGGCGGGCGCATCGTCTCCGTCATGGCGCCCGACCGCGACGGGAACATGCTCGATGTCGTGCTCGGCTTCGACAACCTGCGCAACTACGCCGACTACGAAAACACGCCGAGCGACTTCGGAGCCGCCATCGGGCGCTACGCCAACCGCATCAACAAGGGAATCTTCGTCATCGGCGGCGACACCGTCCGGCTGCCGGTAAACAACTACGGGCACTGCCTGCACGGAGGGCCGAAAGGCTGGCAGTACAGCGTCTACGACGCCGACCAGCCCGACGACACCACGCTCGCGCTGACGCTCACGTCGCCTGACGGCGAAATGAACTTCCCCGGCACCGTGACGGCGAGCGTAACATACCGCCTCCTGTCTGACAACAGCATTGACATACAGTACGAGGCGACGACCGACAAGCCCACCGTCATAAACATGACCAACCACTCCTACTTCAACCTGCACGGCGACACGAGCCTGCCCGTCACTGACTGCCTGCTCTACGTCAACGCCGACAGCACAACGCCCATCGACTCGACTTTCATGACCACAGGCGAAACCGCGCCCGTCGAGGGCACGCCTTTCGACTTCAGGGAGCCCGCCGAACTGGGAGGCAGGATCGGCGACACCGCCAACGCGCAGATCGCCAACGGCAGAGGCATAGACCACAACTGGTGCCTCAACACATACGCGGAGCCGATGGTTCTGCATTCCGATTCGGCTGACTTCCTGAAGTCGAAAGGCGGAGCGACGACGGGCATAGAAGGGCGGGGCGACGACAAGACGCTCGCTGCCAGCCTCTCCTGCCCCGCCACCGGCATCCGGCTTGAAGTCTACACCGACGAGCCGGGCATACAGGTCTACACCGGCAACTTCCTCGACGGAAGCGTAACGGGCAAATACGGCAAGGCTTACCAGCGCAACGCCGCCGTATGCCTCGAAACGCAGCATTACCCCGACACGCCCAACAAACCGCAATGGCCCTCGGTGCTGCTCCGCCCGGGCGAGACTTACAGAAGCCATTGCCGCTACAAGTTCTCGGTTTACAACGGGGACGGGGATGAGGCCGCCGCATCCGCGGACAGCGCAGCCGCCGCTGCCGCCGCTGCGGAATGACGCGAGGCGAAAGGCTTCCCCGCGGCGCACCCGCCGTGCGGGAAGCGGCCGGAACATACTGAACGAAGGCGCGGAACGCGGATTCCGCGCCTTCGCCGTGCTTTGCGCCTGATACGTGGGCTATATGCGCCTTTTCATCCCCCTCGCTGTTATTGCGGTAAACAGCCCCGCGGCTCATGCGACACTTTATTTCATGCCGTCCCTGAACACATGGCCGATAAAACCTATGATAAAGACAATTGTTATAAACAAATCCATTCCTTTCTGTTTGTTTTTATTGGGCGGGCTCAAACCCCGCCGGTGATTTCATAGCCTGTTTCATGTATCCGCCGCAAACACTGCGGCTTTCGCAACCGCCCGTCATCATCCGCCCGTATGCAGCCTCCGTCAAACGTTTCCGCCCCCTCATCCGGCAATTCGGAGTACGGGCATTTCCGCACGATGTCAATTGTATATGCTTGTTCTCTGTCGCCGGCAGTCGAATCCGATTTAGCGGCATCCGCGCCTGTTGCAGCAGGGCCTTTTACGGAAGCGATTTTTCATGGCTGCATATTTCACCATTCGCTGTTCCCGTCCTGAACATCCGCGGTGTTGAGAATGCTGTTGATGACGCTGTTCATTTTTGCAACAACGATGTCGTAATTCTCTTTCCATTTGCCGTCCTTTAACTTTCCGTTCTTGAAATGATGCTTTACACACACTGAAAAAGGCCGGGAATATTTCATCTTCTCATAACGAGTCTCCTCTTCAATGATTGGAGCGGAAACACGGACGCGCCCGTCTTTTATCCTGAATTCCAATTGATAGTAGCCGCCCAAGGGCACCATTTTGCCTATGCCCGAAATCATACCGTCCATACTAAGACGGTCGCGGATCAAATCATCCGAGTACGCCCGGATTTTGATTGAGGCATCCTCAACGCCCGACATCACCTTTGATGGGTCTCTGTATGTCAAACCGACATTCGTGGCAAGCTCCTGATAGATTTGGTGCGCGTTTTTGTTATCGAAAGGTACGACCGCGAAGTCTTTCCCGTCTTCCGTCAGGTATGTCCCGTCGGGCGTAAGCGCGAAATGCACGAGGTCTTGGGCTGTCGCCGCCAACGGCAGCGCGAGCACGAACAATGCGATTGATGTCTTTGTTTTTGTTTTCATGTTGTTTTTTGTTTTATTGGTTTTGTGCATTATTGCCGTCATCATCGACTTGGTATGCGCATTGCCGGATAAAACAAAAGCGCAGACTTTCGTCATACGCTGTCCAAGCCCCACCACAGGCTACAATCTACTTATGAGGAAAAGTCCGCGCCGTTTGGCACGAATCCCAATGTAGATTGTAATGGCTCGTTCTATGTCGAGGTGGTGGTTCAGACAGCGATTGAGCCAAATATGTAAAGGCGTGAAAGCCCCAAAAAGGCAATCACGCCGCAAATATAGGCATAATCCGCCGGACGGCAAAGAATCCGCCCCGCATATTCCGGCTGCCACGCGCCCGCCCCACCCCATTCAGCTTTCCGCGGCGGAAAGACCGTGCAACGTCAATTATTATAATGCGCACCCGCGGAAAGCGGACGGCAGCATCATCTTCCCCGCCGGAAGCGCCGCCTTATCCAGCCTCGCCGCCTTAGCCCGTATCTTCGCACCCTTTCCTTGCCGCCACGCCCGTCTTGCCTCGCTGTCCTCGCATCCTTATCCTCGCATCCTTTATCCACATCCTCATCCTGCCGCTCTCATCCGCTCCGTTTCTCGCCCGCGATTATTCCGTTCCCATTTCGCCCGCTCAATTTTCCGCCCGCATCCGCAAAAGCAATCCCTCTCTCGCACCCGCAAGGCAAAGCGCGCCTGCAAACTGCCCCGCGACTCATCGGTATCCGCCGATACCCGCCGAAAAACAGCCGGGAACCGCTGAAAACGGCCTTTACGAGCCATCGGAAAGCAGTTTTTACAATTTACTGATAATCAAAGTTATAAGAAAACGTTAATTGTCTTATAATTTTGATTATCAGTAAGTTACAAAACCCGTTTTCAAAGACTCTCGGAGGCGGTTTCTGCGGGTTTCAGCGGCGGGATAAGGATGCGAGGGCGGTTTGCGGGCGCGCTTCGCCTCACGGGTGTGAGAGAATGGATTGCTTTTGCGGACGTGGGCGGAAAATTGAGCGGGCGAAATAGG
>CAZLLM010000174.1:0-4282 GCA_964560405.1 uncultured Prevotella sp. | reverse complement strand
CCCGCGCAGGCATGGCAGGCGGCCCATGCGGAATCCCCGCCGCCTTATGACGGCAGGGGGACTTCCCGCTCAGACGGGACAGGCGGCCCGTGCGGCAGCCTCGCCGCCTTACGACGGCAGGGGGGATTCCCCGCGCAGGCATGGCGGACGGCCCGTGCGGCAGCCCCGCCGCCTTATGACGGAAGGGGAATTCCTCGTGCAGGCATGGCGGACGGCCCGTGCGGCAGCCCCGCCGCGCAGCTCCCGGGATCTCGGCGGGCGGTGGATTCCGCAGCCGTCCGCCCGCCCGCCGCACAAACCGCAGGGCGCGCTGCCGAAAGGCGTTTGCATCGCCGGCGGGTGCGTTTGCGGGGCGAAGGGAAGCGGAGGCGGATGGGTGTGTTTGCGCGTCTGGCGGAATGGCTGTGCGGGGGCTTGTCCAACTCTCTTATAATCTCATGTCAATTCTCATATAAGAGTGTTTTAACTCTCTTATAAGAGCGTGAAAATTGTCTTATATGAGAGTTGACATGAGATTATAAGACAATTGGTATTTTCTTATAATCGTTGATTATCAATAAGTTGTGGGAACCCGCTTTCTGAGGGCTTGCGGAGGCCGTTTTAAGGCTGCTCGTATGCCGTTTTCGCGGGCTGCGGAAGATGTTTCGTGGCGGCGAGGTGGCGGGATAAGGATGCACGGGCGGTTTTGAGGTGGCGAGGACGGTTTTTCAGCGGATATCGGCGGATTCCTGCGGGTCGCAGGGGCGGGGCGCGAGGCGCGTTTCGCCTCGCGGGTGCGAGACAAGGATTGGTTTTTACGGGGACGGGCGGAAAATTGAGCGGACGAAATTGGGAACGGAATAATCGCAGGCGGGAAACGGAGCGGTAGCGGCGACAGGATAAGGTGGCAAAGCTATGATTTAAACATATTCTGGACGCGGGATAAGGCGGCAAAGACGCAGGATAAGGTATGGCGGGCGATGGTTTCAGCGGGTTTCGGCGGCGTTTTCAGCGGGCGCAGGCGGATTCCTGCGGGCCGCAGGGCGGCTTGCGTGGCAGGCTTTGCCTCGCGGGTGCAGGAGATAGGATTGGTTTTGCGAGGGACAGGCGGAAAACGGAGCGGTCGCAGCGGCGGGATAAGGTGGCGAAAGCGCGGAATAAGGTGTCACGGGCGGCGTTTCCCCGCAGGCACACATTAATTAATGTAACGGTGTGCGGCCTTTTCGCATGGCAGGCGGGAGGGGAAGCCTCGCGGGGCGCACCCGCCGCATTGCGCGGAGCGGGGTTTTGCGAGGGCAGCGGGATTTTTGCGGAGGAATAGCGGGTTTCCCGCTGATAGCGGCGGGGGCTTCCCGCCGTGAAAAGCGGGAGGGGAAGCCTCGCGGGGCGCGCCCGCCGTATTGCGCGGAAGACGCAGCTTTGCGGGGAGCTGCGGGATTGACGCGGGCGGCGGAACCGGAGCCTCGCGTCTGACGCGAAGCGAGGACAAAAAAGGAAGGCACGCATCGACCGCGCCTCCCCCGCCTACCGGGAAAGCCGCGGCAATGCGCGCGGCCGGCCGTATTAGGAAGCGGGGGCTTTCGGGATGCTGTCCTGACAATATGCGCCTTCGTCTGCCGATTGCCGCCTGTCGATTATCAATTGTATTCACTGCCCTTGCCGACGGACTGGGGCGGCTCTTTCTAAGGCATTACGAGAAAAGAGGAAGCGTTGCGCCTGTCATGCAAGCAGGGGACGCGGGGGATTTCAGGCTTAATGCGGGGGAAGGCGCAGCGGTTCTCACGCTCAGCGCAGGCTGCTATTACCTTTTCCGTATTAAAGGTTTTTCCTACAACCTCTGGCTCAGACACGGCGGCATTGCAGTTCCACGCTTCGTGATTTAATGCAAACGGGGCTTCGGGGGCAGGAAGACTGAAGAGTTATTATGGCAAAAGCAGTGTTTCCAGCCGCAGAGCTTGACGACGGCGAATTTCAAGTGGTGATAGACCTGGTCCTGTATGACAAAGATGCGGTCGCGGCCGCGATCTTCAAATTTCCCCGTCTGTTGGCGTGAAACGGTACGAGGATGGTTCTCACTTCAATGCCGACACGGGGGCGGGCTGCCGCAGCTTTTACAACGGTGTGACCGATGATGCCGTTAACATGCTTCTTGCGGCGGCCTGTAAATTCAAGAGGGCGATGGAAGCTCTTTTGCAGCACCTTATCGGAAAATTCAGCGGGATACTGTGCGCAGACAATATATCCCGCTGGAACAGGCTTTTTAAGGGATGGCTACCTATATGCTATTCCACGTATAGCAAACAGGGCGGACGATAAAGCTCCCAAAGCCACATTGCTGTTAGGACATCTCCGGTGTGCACCGCATTGCAGCTGTTGTTTTCGTGGCGGCAGTATGACACCCTTTCAGACAATCATCCTTATGAGCCAATAAGCGAATATCCCGGCCAGGTATCCTATCAGCACCGTCCAAGAGATGTTCCGCAAGTACCAGCCGAAAGTAATTTTTTCAAGACCCATGACCACAACGCCCGCCGCACTGCCTATGATGAGCATCGAGCCGCCTACGCCTGCACAGTAAGCGAGGAGCTGCCAGAAAATCCCGTCGACGGCGAGATTAGCGCTTGCCGGGTCGATAACGTACATTTTCATCGCGCCTGCCACAAGCGGCACATTGTCCACTATGCTTGACAGGAAGCCTATCGCGCCTGTCACAATGTAGTCGTTGCCATCGCTCGCTTCATCAAGCCATTTGCCGAAAGACTGCAGCACACCTATCTCCGACAGCACTCCCACCGCGAGGAGAATGCCAAGAAAAAAAAGTATTGTGCTGAGGTCTATGCGCGAGAGCAGCTTCGAGACGCCTTGCTTGGTGTGTGGTGGAACGTTTCTTTTCGTGCGGTAAAAGATTTCCGTAGCCGTCCAAAGCAAGCCGAGTACGAGGAGTATGCCTGTGAACGGCGGCAGACCAGTCAGAGCCCTGAATACAGGCACGAACACAAGGCCGCCCACGCCTATGCCGAACACGGCCTTGCGCTCCATGTCTGTGAAGTGGGAGGCGCGGCACTCGTCTTCGCTTCCGGCCTGTTCCGCAAGACTGCCGTGCAAACGGAACTGCAACAGGAACACTGGAATAACGAGCGAAATTATCGCCGGAACAGCGACTTCTTTCAGCACGCCCGACGTTGTGATGTTCCCCGCAATCCAAAGCATGATTGTAGTGACATCGCCAATGGGCGAAGGCGCACCGCCGGCATTGGCGGCGATGATGATTGCGGCGGCGTAAAGCATCCGCTCTTTGTTATCGGCTACGAGCTTGCGCAAAATCATAACCATCACAATGCTCGTCGTGAGATTGTCGAGAATCGCCGACAGCACGAAAGTCATGGCTGATATTTTCCAAAGCAGGGCGCGTTTTGAGCGCGTCATGAGGTGTTTCTTCACGAAGTCGAAGCCTCCGTTGCTGTCTACAATCTCCACTATCGTCATCGCTCCCATGAGGAAGAACAATATTTCGGCCGTCTCGCCTGTCTGTGCCAGCAACCTGCCGTTCACGAAGTCCGCCGTGCCGCCTTCCTGCCCGCATTCAAGGTATCCCCCGTCTATTCCGAACATATAGAGCGTCCAGCACACCACAAACATCAAGAGAGCTACGGCGGCCTTGTTTACCTTGGTGAACGCTTCTAAGGCGATGAATATGTAGCCGATGATGAACACGGTTACGATTACTGCTGTGAAACTCATGTCTTTATTGTTTTGTTTTAATAATGAATATGCTTTATATTCAAAGATAGTTTGCGAGTTATGTGAGCGAAATTTGAGAGTTTGAATGTTTCTAATTCTTCCCTATAAATACGGTATTGTCGAAAAATGCATACTGATTTCCCGGAAGTTCTCCTCCGTCTTGCAAAAACCAGTATCGACTACAATGCTTTCTGAGGAAGTTTCCAAAGACCTTCTCCCAAGTCGAAGCACAAATAAGCAAGGCGAGCCAGAAAACCTGCCGTTCCTTACCTCTCCCAGCTAATTTGTCGCGATAATAACAGGCATTGCCCATAAGCGAGGCTAATGTACAACTTTTTGGAGTCTCATGAGCTGTTTTGAATCATATCAAACAATTAATGTCCGTATATCACAAAATTAGTGAAGTTTACTTGCCAAAGTACCCTATTCTGAGTACGAACTGTCCACACAATAACTATACAGTTTCAAACTCGTTTCTTAATTCGTCTGATATCTATCCGAACCCACTTATATAGTCGTCCCTTAAAAATATTTTCATTCACTGATATTCAACAAATTGGTT
>CAZLLM010000173.1:0-4285 GCA_964560405.1 uncultured Prevotella sp. | reverse complement strand
GGTTTTTCCGTATCTTCGCCGGACTGCAATTTTCAAAATGTCATGATCATGTCCGGCGCGAAGTCTTCCCCTTGCAACGAAATCACAAACATTCTCCTCGCACTGCTGCTGTCCGCCGTTCCCGCGTATGCGGCGGAGGCCGGCGCCGGGCCGGGCGTTCCCGATCTTCCTCTCACGGTGAGAACCGGGCTGCGGGGCAAGTTCCACGTGCAAGGCATCGCCGCAGACCTGAAAAAGAAATACATGTATATTTCTTTCACTACCAGCCTTCTGAAAACCGACTTCGAGGGCAACGTTGTGGGGAGTGTTGAAGGCCTGGCAGGACATCTCGGCTGCCTGACGTTCAACCCTGACGATGGCTGCGTGTACGGTTCGCTCGAATACAAAAACGATGAGATCGGCAAAGGGATACGCAAAAAACTTTCACAGGACGGCGGCGGCAATGGCGCGGAAGACAGGCCTGCGGGCTTTTATGCGGCCGTTTTCGACGCGGACAAGATAACGCGTGTCGGGATGGATGCCGAGAAAAGCGGTGTGATGACTGCCGCATTCATAAAAGAGGCATACGATGACCATATCGCCACGGTGGAGAACAACGGGAAGGAACTGCAGCATCGTTTCGCCTGCGCGGGAGTGGACGGCATTACCATATCTCCGGGCTTTGGAAAGGAAGGCGAGGAGAAACTCATCTGCCTTGCCTACGGCGTGTACGGCGACACACTGCGCACGGACAACGACTATCAGGTGCTGCTGGCTTATAACCTCGGCGAACTGAGGACTTACGCGCTGCCACTGCTGCAGGACAAACCTCATATGAGCGGGCCGCCCCGTCCGGCGCATAAATATTTCGTAAGGACGGGCAACACCAACTACGGCGTGCAGAACCTGGCTTACGACAGTTATTCGGGCAACTTCTATATGGCAGTTTACAAAGGGGAGAAAAAGGGATTCCCTAATTTCACGCTTTTCGTGGTTGATGGGAGCATGCTTCCGCGAAAGGAAAACCTCAAAGGCTTCAATCCGCCGTATGAAGGCGAAACGCTGCAACTGCTTAAGGCGGGGGAGTATTCGAAAGGAATATACGGATGGAACTGCGACTTGGGCGCATACGGACTTTTCCCGGTAGGGAACGGGTATTTTTACATTGCGCGGAACGAGACAGGAAGCGACGGCAGACAAGGCTGCACTATGCAGCTGTACAAGTGGACTGCCGATGTCACCAACCCGTTCACCCCTGTTGAATAGCCAGCAGGAAGCGTGAACGGCAAAAGACGCAATCAATCCGGCAAATCATTCCACCGCGCCGGCAAGTTGTGCGCCAGCCATGAATTTCAAGGCTTTCTTTACCGGAACAGCAATTGACGCTTTACGCCGAATCGGGCAAGCCTAATGCGGCTTCTTCTGCGGCGCGGCATTCACTCTGCCTGTCCTGCGTAATGCCGCCATAGCATCTTCGTGTCAGGCGACAGACGCAGCCGCCGCAAGATGCCATATTCTTACGCATATACCGCTGTACGGTCTTGCAATTCCTAATCGGGAAGCCTGTGTGGTTCACGGATTTCACGGACTCCTTTTGTTCAGAATGAATGAATGCCGTCCGACAACCCGGCATCCGTCCTCTCTTTCAAATGAGCCTGCATCCACGCGGGCATCCTGTCCAATGAAACATCGCAGGATTTCCTAATGGCAACAATATCCAAGCTGGTGATATAAGATCCTTTCGCTCCATGTCGTGTCCGAAAGGTGGTTGCTTTACTGACAATTAACGATTTGTTCCCGCTAAATTTCTATCAGCCTTGATCCGGCTCTCGCACGGCGCGTGTTTTACAAGGAAAGAGCCGATGCGGTGAAGCCCTCCGCGCTTTCCTCGGGCGTACACTTTGTAGAATCCGGGGCTGAACGGCTTGACGTGCAGCACAGTGTCGTAACGCGCCGTGCTTACTTCGCGCCCCGCGCCGTCGGCGATTGTAATGAATTGCGCGTCAAGCGCGGGCAGGCGCACGGCACCTTCGGGGGAAACCGGCAGCTCCGCCTGCACATCGGGCGCATTTTCGGGGACGTTTATCGCGGCGGGCTCGCTCTCGTTGCCGAAGCGGTCGATGGCGGAGACGGCATAGAAACAGCTGCGGTCGAAAGGGGACGACATATCAAGCGTACATTCCGGACGGGGCAGGAGAGAGGCCAACAGCACGGCGCTGTCGATGTCTACGGGGTAATCGGCGGAACGGTAGATGTTATATCTCACGCCTGAGCCGGGCGTGGGATCGCACGCGCCGTTCCACGAAACGCGCCACGCGAGGCTCCGCCTTTCAACGGATATGCCGTCCGGCTTGCCGGGCGCGACGGAGTCTTCCCACGATAGCGCGGGCGGAAGAGCTGGGGTGCGGTAAAAGAAGTCGCGCAGATAGCCGGCGATGCCTTTCCTGTCTTCCAGCAAATGTCTTGCGCGGAAGCAGGCCTGCCCTCCCGCCCCGGTCATGCGCAGGAAGCCGAGCTGCCGGGTGATTGTTTGCAGCTCCCACTCTTTTTCTTCCGGGCTGAGCAGGTAGACGCCCAGTCCGGGGGCGGCGATACGCCCGCCGCAGCCCTCAATCCAGTCGAGGGCGAAAGGGAAGAATTGGTTTTCCTTGAAATACATCATGGGGAATATCTCGTCCATGATGCCCTGTTCCAGCCACGCCTGCGCATCCTGAGCCGCCGCGGCGCGGGCGTTCCATCCGAGGGATGAGAACCCCGGCAGGTCGTCGTGCTTGCCTATGGGCGAACAGCTCAGTGCCACCCACGGCTTGAGTTTCTTTACGGCGGCGTGTATCTTCTTTACGCAGCGCGTGACGTTGGAGCGTTTCCATTCGCCGCGTTCCGCCCCGTTCCCTAAGCGTCGGTATGTGGCGTTGTCGTTGAAAGGGATACTGTGTTCGGGGTAGCGGATGTAGTCAAGGTGGATGCCGTCTATGTCGTACTTATCCGCGATTTCGGCGCAAAGCGCAGCCAGATAGTCGTCCGTCCCTTCCGCTCCCGGATCCATCATCCAGTTTTTCCCGGCGCGGCGGCAGAGTTCCGGGCGGCGGAAAGGCAGGGCTCGCTTTCCGAGCTGCCGGGCTGTTTTGTCGCTCATCAGAGGGAACGCCACCACCCACGCCTGTATTGCCATGCCGCGCTTGTGGCATTCGCCGACGGCAAAGGCGAGCGCGTCGTAGCCCGGCGAGAGGCCGGGAACGCCCGAAAGGCAGCCGTCCCAAGGCTCGAAGGCAGACGGATAGACCACGGTCCCGCGTATGCGGGTCTGGAAAAGCACGGTATTGAAGCCCATGCCGCGCAGGCTGTCAAGCTGCGCGCGCAGCTCTTGCTGCTGCCGCTCTATCCCTGCCGCCGAGCGGGCGTAGCTGCCCGGCCAGTCGAGGCCGCCGATCGTGGCGAGCCATACGGCTCTTACCTCGCGCTGCGGCGAAGGAGGGAAGGATGTTTGCGCGGCTGCGGCCAGTGCCGCAAAAGGAAAGAAAATCAGGGAGAAATGTTTCCGCAGTTTCATTTCGCGCCGTTTGGCTCACAAAATTACGCTTTTTGCCTGCGCGATAGAAACTTTTTCATAATTTTGCTTTGCGCAACGTCTTGATTGTGGCGGCGGTCTGCACGGCTCGTGTCCCTTGTGCGGCTGATTGACGGCCTGCGTTTATGGAAACGGCGCCACTGACGGGGATGGCGCGTAAAGCGGGACGGGGCTGCCTGTCTCGCGGGAAAGAGGATTGGCAAACTGTAAAACTTAACATACGATGAAGAAGATTTTTGCAATTCTGGCGTTGTTTTCCCTCGCTGCGGTGAATGCCAAAGCGCAATTCGAAAAAGGTACGAAGTACATAGGGGCTTCGCTTTCGGGATTGAACCTGCAGTACAGCTCCAGCGAGCGTTTCCGCCTGGACTTCGAGGCCACAGCCGGCGTGTTCGCCGCCAACGGGCTGCTTGTCTACGCCAACACGGGCTATGAGCACCAGCGGCACGTGGACGATGTGTACGTGGGCCTGAACGGACGCTACTATTTCACGCAGAACGGCATTTTCATGGGCGCGGGCGGCCAGTTCGTACACTACACAAAGAGCAACAACGACTTCGCGATACCGATTGAGATAGGGTACGCTTTCTATCTGAACCAGTATCTCACGATAGAGCCTGCGGCATATTACAAGATGAGCGTCCACGATTTCAGCGACAATTCCACGGTAGGCTTGAGAATAGGGCTGGGGTATTATTTCTGACGCTTTTCCGGACGCGGCTTCACGGACGCAGGAGA
>CAZLLM010000172.1:0-4300 GCA_964560405.1 uncultured Prevotella sp. | reverse complement strand
GCGGAAGCGCACATTTTCCCGCCCCGCCCGCGCCCGCGTCGCGGAAAAGCCGTACATTTGCACACGCATTCAGCGGGCGCGGCCGGCAAGCATGGCAAACCGCCGGAAGAGCGACAGAGACACTGCAATGAAAAAACTCCCGTCATTACTGTTATTGACAGCCCTGCTCCACGCTTTGGCGATGGCGCAGCCTATGAGGGTGTGCTACACCGTCGACAAAATATGGGACAACGGGATGCACTGCGCCTTTACGTCGCTCGAACATTACAAGGGGCTTTACGTCTGCGCGTTCCGCGAGGGCGTGTCGCATGTTTTCGACAATGAGGGCAAGGCGGAGGGGAGAATAAGGATACTCGTGTCTCGGGACGGCGAGGCATGGGAGGCTCTCGAACCCATAGGCAAGGCAGGCACAGATATGCGTGACCCGAAACTGTCCGTAACGCCCGACGGCCGGCTCATGGTGGTTTCAGGAGGCTCTGTGTACCGTGACCGGAAACTCACGGACAACGCGTCTTATGTGATGTTCAGCGACGACGGCAGGCATTACACGCAGCCTGCGCCGGTTGAACTGCCTGAAACAATACCCGGCCATGGCTGGCTGTGGCGGGTGACGTGGTACGATAACGCGGGGTACGGAGTGGTTTATACTACTGAAAACGACTCTCCACAGCAGAGGGTGTACCTCGTGAAGACCGCCGACGGGATACACTACGGCCTCGTCGCCGCGATAGAAACTGACGGCTTCCCCAATGAAAGCACGGTGCGCTTCCTCCCCGACGGGAGGATGGCGCTTATGGTGCGGCGCGATGGCGGCGACAGCCTTGGGCTGTGGGGCGTTAGCAAAGCCCCGTACACCGAGTGGGAGCTGAGAAAGACGGAGTTCCAATTAGGAGGCCCTGACTTTAACGTGCTTGACGATGGGACGGTGATAGTCGGCACTAGAAGCCACCTCATCCCCTCCGAACCCGTCACCGCGCTGTTTACAGGCGATGCCGCGGGGCATTTCCGCGAAGCTCTCGTGCTGCCGTCAGGCGGCGACACGAGTTATCCGGGGCTGCTCGTAAACGGCGATGAGCTGTGGGTGAGCTACTACTCCTCGCTCGGGACGAAGAACGCCTCAATCTACATAGCTAAGATACCTCTTTCGCTTCTGAAGCGTCAATGGTAAGTCGCAATGCTTTCAACGACCCGGCATTAATGCCAACAGGCTCTGGAAATCAAGGAGGACGGTTTAGCCGGAAACGCAAGAGGCGAGGGACAGCGAAAACCTTTTAACCAAAACTATAAAAAAACTATGAAGAAACTATTTGCCGCAATCACATTCACGGCAGCCGTGATGACCGCTAACGCGCAGATGCCAGTAAAAGGGAACTTTTTCACCGACAACTGGACGCTCGGAGTGAGCGGCGGTGTGATCACGCCCACCGTCAACCATGCGTTCTTCGGGAGTATGCGCCCGACGTTTACGCTGGAACTGACCAAATGGCTCGTGCCGCAGTTCGGACTTGCGCTGCAAGGGCAGACTTCAGTCAACGTATGGAAACCGGACTGCACCAAGAGCAAGACGGCGTTTGATGAAGCGCAGATTATGATGCTCGGAAAAGTCAACCTCATGAACACTGTCGGAGGCTACAAAGGCGCGCCGCGCAAGTTCGAGACCGAGGCTTACGCCGGCTTGGGATACGGGCATTTCTACAGCAACGGGGAGGACGGCTTAGACGTTTTCAACACCAAGCTCGGCTTGAACTTCAACTTCAACTTCGGAAGCGACAACGAATGGCAGTTTAACCTCAAGCCTGCCATCACTTACATTCTCTATGGAAGCAGCTTTGACGGGTATTCGTTGCACCGTATGCGTTTCGACACGCGCCGCTCGGCTGTGGAACTGACAGCGGGAATAACCTACAAGTTCCTCACCAGCAATGGTACGCACAACTTTCAAATCGTAAACGAATACGACCAGGCGGAAATAGACGGTCTGAACGCTCGTATCAACGACCTGCGCGGCAAGCAGGAAAGCATGCAGGCCGAGATAGACGGCTTGAACGCTACGAACACACAGCTGCAAGACGAACTCGCAGCTGCCAAGAAAGCCCTCGCTGACTGTCAGAACACGCCGAAAACTGAGACTGTGAACACCGTCATCAACCGCAATCTCGAATCGTATATCACTTTCACGCAAGGCAAGAGCACAGTGGAACGCTCGCAAATGCCCAATGTGGAGCGCGTGGCCACATACATGAAGCATCACAGCGGAAGCCGCGTAGAAATAAAGGGCTATGCTTCGCCGGAAGGCAGCGCCGCAGTGAACGCAAGGCTTTCGAAAGCGCGTGCTGAGGCTGTGAAAAACATTCTCGTCAAGACCTATGGCATAAGCGCAGACCGCATTACGGCCGAAGGGCAGGGCGTAGGCAGCCTGTTCCAGGAGCCTGACTGGAACCGGGTAAGCATCTGCACGCTTGATGACTGACACCGCACAAACAGATGTCTGCATTGCCGCTTAGTGCGAAATGAGAAGGATATGTCTGACATAATTTTGGTTATGTCAGATATGTTCTTATGTAAGTCAAAGCCAACGATGAAGCTTTGCGGCGAATGGAATAACGGCAGCGGCAGCCGCGCCAAAAAAGAGAAAACGCGCTCCGCCCACAACCGCAAAAAAGCCGCCAGTATTTTGCGCATCGGAAAATATGACTAATTTTGCGGACGGTGTGCTTGCCGAAGCAGTGATTGAAAACCAGAACCAAAACAAAAAGAAAAGATGATTATCGTACCTGTCAAAGAAGGTGAAAACATTGAAAGGGCGCTGAAAAGATTCAAGCGCAAATTCGAGAAAACGGGTGTTGTGAAAGAGCTGCGCCGCCGCCAGCAATACAACAAGCCGTCTGTGATAAAACGCCTGGCGAAGCAGCACGCCATCTATGTGCATAGCCTGAAGCGCGCGGAAGAATAAACAAACCACGGCAGAGAACCGCCCCCGCCTCAAAAAATCTGTAAATTTCATCGCGTGAACACAAAACTCACAGCGGGTTTATGGTTTTGTCCGGCTTTATCAGATACCTCGCATACGAAAAAAACTGCTCGCCTCTCACGGTGAGAGGTTATGAAAGCGATCTCAAAGCGTTCGAGAGTTTCTTCAAAAGCCTTGCTCCGAAACTGACGTGGGAAGAGATTGACGCGGGGACTATACGTCTGTGGCTCGCAGGAATGCTGGAAAAGGGAGACGCGGCATCCTCGGTGAACAGGCGGCTGAGTTCGTTGCGTACGTTTTGCAAATATATGCTCGCGGCAGGGAAAATCTCCGCCGACCCTACAAGCAGGCTGCACGGCCCGAAAAAAGAAAAGCCGCTGCCTTGCTTCGTTAAGGAATCGGAAATAAACCGTTTGCTCGATGACATACCTGTGGAAGATACTTTCGAAGGACATCGGAATCACGCCATAATAAACACTTTCTACAGTACGGGCATCCGCGTGTCAGAGCTCACCTCGCTCAACATCGGCAGCGTTGACCTCATATCCCGCACGATAAAGGTTACAGGCAAGCGCAACAAGCAGAGAATTGTGCCTTTCGGAAAAGAACTTTGCGAAGAGCTGCGCAGATATGCGGAAATGCGCGGCACCATAGACAGCGGCAGTCAGGCCGCGTTCTTCATTTCCGCGAAAAAGGGACGCCTCTCTAACGCGGAGGTAAGGACGATAGTGAAAACACAGCTTTCGCTCGTCACTTCCATAAAGAAACGCTCACCCCATGTGCTGCGCCACACTTTCGCCACAACAATGCTTAACCACAACGCTGACATCGAGGCGGTAAAACAGCTTCTCGGACACAAAAGCCTCGCGACAACTGAAATATACACCCACACCACATTCGAAGAGCTGAAAAAGACATACAAGCAGGCGCATCCGAGAGCATAACGCCGCCTATACCGGCACGTCAAACAAATCTTTTTAACGTTATATTGACTATGGAACTTAAAATCAGATCCATTCGTTTTGATACCACAGAGAAACTGCATGATTTTATCGCAAAGAAAATAGTTAAACTCGAAAAATCCTGCGACCAGATAGAAACCGCCGAGGTTATTCTCAAAGTAGTGAAGCCCGAAACGGCGAAAAATAAAGAGACAGGCATAAGGATTTCAGTGCCCAACGACTCTCTCTTCGCCGAAAAGGTGTGCGACACTTTTGAAGAAGGCATAGACTTGTGCGTGGAGGCATTGCTGAGGCAATTAGACAAGTACAAGGAAAAGCAACGCAAGCATTAAACAAACGGGACTGCACCTTTAAGGCTTGCAATTGA
>CAZLLM010000171.1:0-4302 GCA_964560405.1 uncultured Prevotella sp. | reverse complement strand
GTTTGCGGAGTGCGCTTTGCCTTGCGGATGCGAGAAAAAGAATTGGCTTCGCGGCGGCGGGTGGAAAATTGAGCGGGCGAAATGGGGAACGGGATAATCGGGGGCGGGAAACGTAGCGGTTACGACGGCGGGGAAAGATGCGAGGACAGTGGAGCAAGGCGGCTCGCGGACGGCGGTTTCCTGCGGGTCGGAAGCCGTTTTAAGCTGCGCGGGCGACGAGCTGCGGCAGTTTCTTTGACAAGCCATTCCATTTCTTTCGCGTTCTCGCACGTTAAACTTTATTATCAAAAACGTGCAGGCATCTGTGTGCGTTTTTAGTAATTTTACAGTGTTTCCTGAAACGTTACAGTCCAGTGAATTCCAGGACTGTCGGCTCTTCCAAAGCGGGAGTACCGAGTGACCTGATACCGTTAAAGGCATGTGAGGCACAGCCAAACGAGCCAGACCAACAGAATCAACAAACCGAAAACAAATACCAGTCATGAAAAAAAGATTTTCGCGTTTCACGCCGGGACTGCTTGCATGGATCCTGCTGTCTGCTTGGGGCAACGGACACGCCTCGGCTCAGGCGGGGATGCCGCGCCTGTTCGCAGCCAAGTCCGGCGCTGTCCACCCTTACGCCCGCGGGCAGTGGACAAAAGAGCAGTGCGACACTTGGGAGAAGAAGTATGGCCCGATAATAGGGATAAACCATCCCGATCCGCCATGTGGAGCCGTAGGCCAGGAAGAGGCCATAAGGCTGGCTTCGGAGATAGGGTTCAATTCGGTGAGATGGTGGCCTTCGGGGGAAGTCGCAGACGAATACATCAGAAGTGTTGAGCAATGGGCGGCATGGGCTGACGAATATAACATGACGGTCTCGCCCGTGTTCGGCTTCCCGCAAAGTTACTATTACAGGAAAGACAAGGACGGGCTTGAGAAAACGGTAAGGGAAATCATCCGACATTTCCGCAATGATGACCGCATTGTGCTATGGGACATCTGGAACGAGCCTGCATTTAACGGCTCTGATTGCCAAAGTCAGATGGAATGGATAAAGGACATGATCGTGTGGTGCCGCGAGGAAGGGTGCACGCAGCCGATAAGCGCTTCCATCGTCTGGGACGCGGATATTGTCAGCTCCATGAATAAGTCTTCGGAAACGCGGAAGATACGTGATGAAACCGAGTCCATGATGGACGTACACAACTTCCATGATTACTGCGTCCAGGAAGATCACGGCAAGAACGTGTCCGTAATGGTCAGTCGCCTCAAGGAAACCGGCGACCGCCCGCTCGTCTGCACCGAATGCCTGACGCGCACCAACGGTTCGGGCGTGGCCCGTACTCTGTCTGAGTTCTCAAAGCACAGGGTGCATTTCTACACTTGGGGGCTTTACGCCAGCGACTCCAACTGGGAGGTTGCGTGGGGGCGCTCTACGTACTATGCGTGGGAGCCGATGTTCCACAATCTCCTGTACGCTGACGGCGAACCTTACGACCCGGCCGAGTTAGACGTAATAAGGAATTTTCGGTTCGCCGCTCCCGGCGAGAAGGCCGATCCCGGTGCAGAGGTAACCGAGAGGTGGACAGAGCGACGGGCGTGGAAGTGGATGAGTCACGGCCCTCTGAAAGGACTCTGCGCGGACAACATTGACAACGCGATGAAGCTTGTACGGCAGTGCGCAGGCAGCCCTTACAATACCGTAAGCGTGCAGCTGCGGTACTCCGACTACGCTCCCGGCGCGGCGGCCAGCTTTTACGAGCAGTTTGACAATCTGCTAAAACAGGCGGAAGAAGCTGGCGTGACGGTACTTCCGACTATGCTCGCCGATGGCGACCTGTCAACGGACTCTTTCACGCTGGCCGATGCCATATTCAAAATGATATCTCGTTACTATGACAAAGGCAGTGTGAAAGGCTGGAATCTGTACACCCAGCAGGAGTCCGACGATGTCATTCGGCTGACATCGCTCATGCCCTACCTGTTCCGATACGTGCGCTTCGCCTTCCCCAACCAGCCGTTGTTCGCTACGCCAGCGCTTTCTGATGCCGCCCCTGACACTTCTGGCGAAGACACGGCCAATCTGCTGTGGCGACTCAGCGATGTGGTGGCGTATGTCGCGCCGCACGAAACTGCGGTCAATGGGGAGCTGCTCAATTCGCTGTGTGCGGAGTACAGGCGTCCGCTGTTCTGCATGAGGGCTTATGCGTTGCAGGAGGAATTTGCATCGCTGCATGTCAACTGGTACGCCGCGAAGGTGTTCGAGCGCGAGGCTGCCAACAGGTTCGCTTTTGAGTCTGCAGTACCATTGCGCGGAAACCGAGTCGGAAAGATGGAGGGCTGGACGGCTTATGCGCATATGAATAGGAATCCAGTCAAGGGGATTTATTACGACTCTGTGGAGGATGCATTGGCTGGCGTTACCGAAAAAGGCTCGTCCGGACTGTACAACAGCGTGCGAGTGCAACTCAATTTCGATTCCTGGCTCCGTTCAAGGGACAAATTCAGCTCCGACTTTGACGACCTTCTCCGGCTGGCCAACGGCGCGAGGATGACAGTGCTGCCTTCGCTGGTGAGCGACACTTACGCCTTGCGCGACAGGGATACGCTTATGTCTTACGTGGCCGACATGATAGGGCGCTACGACAAGAACGGCTGCATCATAGCGTGGGACTTGTATTTCAGACCATGCGCGCAATCCGGCATCAGCAAAGAGAAGGCGGATTACCTGCTCGATGGCCTGTTCGAGGCGGCGCACGGAGCTTCCCCCTCGAAGCCCGTGTTCGCCACGCCAGAAGTTTCAACGGAGCCTTTCACAGAAGGATATGATTACATTAAAGCCCTTGTACACGGCCAGGAAAAGGCCGGGTGGAATAAGCTGAGGTATATGCATTCGTCCGAAAGCCTGTGCTACAAGGTGTGGTGTCTTAGCGATGTCATAGCGTACGCCTCCTCACAGGACTCGCCCGAAATGGGATGGCTGAATAGCGTGGCGTACCGCTTTGGGCGGCCGCTTTTTTGCACAAAATGGCATGTGCCTGAAAAGGAAGATCCCTCAAAAGCGTTGTCCGTGTTTAGTAATATGCACGTCAGCTGGTATGCCGACGGCGAGTTAGACGACGCTATCGTGAGAGATTTCGGCTACGCCCCGGTGATTACCACCGCCCGATAGCCCCCTTGTTCTTCTGGCAGCGGCAAGTCCCGCCGTTGTCAGGAGAACAAGTTTCATGCGGCCGCAGTTGTGCATTATTTCCCGGTTTTGCGATGTGAAATGCAGATGTGCGTCTTCCCGAAAAAAGCGATATGCTTGCAATCAAGCGGAGTATATTTCTGCATAAAATAAAAGATTCAAGACGGCTTATATATGGAATCCCTGAAGTTCCTGAGCGAAGTTAAAAACATCGATTTGCTTCTGCAATTGCACCTGCGCCCGCACTCCTTAACGTGCAGGACAAAGGCGTGTTTATGCACGTCACTATATTTGGCAAAGCGGAGCTTGCATAACTCGGAATTTCCCCGATACCATTGGTGTGGTTATGTCCGTCCGCGGACTCATTCCCCGAATGCCGCATCCTGTAATGCTTCTTACAGCCATAGCTTGCAAGGCTGTCGCCGACTTTGCAGCCGTCGCCGCGGATTACTAGCCCGCTGTCGGCCTTGCCCCTGATAACAGGAAGCGACTCCTTGCTCGAACAATGCCGGCTGTTTGAGCGTATGCCTTCCCGTCCTGCTTCCGGGCATCGGTGTCTTCCCCAAGTCTACGCGGCCCTCTTTTACCGCACACGCCTTGCCCCGAAATAACTTCCGTCAGGCTCTGCCCCCATTCCCAAATGGGCTTTCGGCCTCGCACAGCCCTGTATGCGTTCTCGGAACAAGGCGCGGAATTCATTGGCTCTCCGGCAGGGAACGCCCGTAAGCCCAGCTGTTTTCCAGCTTCGATACCGAGACTGAAACAGAGGATTACGACCTTCGTTTTTCGCTCAGGAATGAGCATGTTTTTATACCCTTGCTCCTCATTCTCCGATAACAACTTGCAAAGATAACATCTTCCTATCGTTGTCTTGAACCGAGATAATAAATGTGCGTCCGCGGGAAAGCAGCTTCCGCGGCATGCTGAAAAACGCCGCCGTGCCCCGCTGAAACCGCCGTCCCCGCCGCTTTATCTTGCCGCCTTCATTCGCTTTGTTTTCCGCCCTATCCGTATCCTGCTGCCTCGCCGCCTCAAAACCGCCAGTGACCCACTACGTTTTCCGTCCGACCCATAAAAAATCAATCTTTTCTCTCGCACTCGCGAGGCGCAGCCTGCCTCCGCAAGCCGCC
>CAZLLM010000170.1:0-4313 GCA_964560405.1 uncultured Prevotella sp. | reverse complement strand
ACGCCGTCCGACACGAACACGCCGCGCCGCGTAAGGCGCAGCATCCGCCGCCCGCCGCAGCCGCATTCCTCCAACAGGCCTGCGCCTATGTGCCGCCGGGCGTTCCTCATCAGGTATTCAAGCCTCGCCCTGCCGAACTCGCTTCCGAGAGCGGCGAGGTCTATTCCCTCGCACGTCCGCAGCCGCGTCATCACCATCTCGTCGTACTTCGCCGCGTCATCAAGCGTCTCGCTCTCATGCGGCGCGCACCCGTTCCCTTCGATGTATCTCATGACATCCGGGAGATTGCGCCTGCGGCTCGCGCCGTTGTAGGAATGCGCCCCCGGCCCCGCGCCGAGGTAGTGTGTCCCGTTCCAGTACGATGAATTGTGCGCGGCGCGGTGTCCCGGAAGCGCGAAGTTCGAGATTTCGTAGTGTTCGTACCCGCTGCCGCGCAACGTTCCGGTCGCCAGTTCGTACATGGCGAGGTACAAGTCCTCCCCTGTCTCTTCCACGCGGCCTGCGGCCTTTTCGCGGTAAAGCGGTGTGCCCGGCTCGAAGGCCAGCGCATACGCTGAAACGTGTTCGGGCCGCAGCGCGACGGCTTGCCGCACGTCGCTCTCCCACATTTCCAGCGTTTCGCCCGGAAAGCCGTAAATCAAGTCAATGCTGATGTTGCCGAACCCGGCGGCCCGCGCCCGAGCGAAAGCCTCCGCTGCCTGAACGGCTGTGTGCCGCCTGCGCGCCTTGGCGAGAAGCGCGTCGTCGAAGCTTTGCACGCCAATGCTGAGCCTGTTGAACGGCAGGGCGCGGAGGGCGTCAGCGAACTCCCCGCACAAGTCGTCGGGGTTCGCCTCTATGGTCACTTCCGCATCGCCGTCCACTTCGAAGCTGTCGTATATGCTGCGGCAGATACGCCCGATATGCCGTATTGCGAGGCGCGTTGGCGTCCCCCCGCCGAAGTATACGCTATGTATCCTCTGGCATCCGAGATAATCTCTGCGCAAATCGAGCTCGCGGCAAACGGCTTCGGCGTACGCTTCCATGACCTCCCCGCCGAAAGTCGTGGAGTAAAAGTCGCAATAGCTGCACCTTGTCTTGCAAAAAGGGACGTGAACGTAAATGCCAGCCATAGCCGCGCAATCATACCGGCAAAGCGTGCCGGCATCGCGGCAAAATTAGCCATTCGCGCTTTGACGGGGAAAAAATCAGGCCGCCTGTTGCTTAATTCGCGAAAAAATCGCAACTTGCACACCCTTTCCACACGAACCGCGGCCAAAAAGAGAATACAAACCTCAATAACTGTAGTCAAAATGAAAGTCTATAAGACAAGGGAAATCAAGAACATCTCACTACTCGGCAGCGACGGCGCGGGCAAGACTACCCTCACCGAGGCGCTGCTCTACGAAAGCGGCCAGATCCAGCGGCGCGGACGCATTTCGGCCAAGAACACCGTCAGCGACTACTTCCCGGTAGAGCAGGAATACGGCTATTCCGTTTTCGCCACGCCTTTCCACACCGAATGGAACGGGAAAAAGCTGAACTTCATCGACTGCCCCGGCTCCGACGACTTTGCCGGCGCGATGATAACGGCTTTAAGCGTCACCGACACCGCCGTAATACTGATAAACGGGCAGAACGGCCCGGAAGTGGCCACAAACAACCATTTCCGCTGCACCGAGCGTCTGAACAAGCCGGTGATATTCCTCGTCAACCGCCTTGACGACGAGAAATGCGACTACGACAACATAACGGAACAGCTGCGCTCCATTTACGGGAGCAAGGTCGTGCCGGTGCAGTACCCGGTGAAGACCGGCCCCGACTTCAACGCTATAATCGACGTGCTTCTGATGAAGAAATATTCATGGAAGCCCGAAGGCGGAGCCCCCGTGATAGAGGATATACCGGCCGACCAGGCCGGGAAAGCGGCCGAATGGCACGCGAGGCTCGTGGAGGCCGCCGCGGAGAACGACGAGGCTCTCATGGAAAAGTTCTTTGAGACCGAGAGCCTTTCAGAGGACGAAATGCGTGAGGGCATACGCAAAGGGCTCATCACGAGAAGCGTCTTCCCCGTGTTCTGCGTATGCGCGGGTAAAGACATGGGCGTACGCCGGATGATGGAGTTCTTGGGGAACGTCGTGCCGTTTGTGGACGAAATGCCCAAAGCGACAGATGCCGCAGGCAGCGAGATAACGCCCGACGCCGCAGGCCCCGCATCGGCCTACTTCTTCAAGACAGGCGTGGAGCCGCACATCGGCGAAGTGCAGTACTTCAAGGTGATGAGCGGCACGGTGCGTGAAGGCGACGAGCTTGTGAACGCCGGCAGAGGCTCGAAAGAGCGCATAGCGCAGCTGTTCTGCCCGTCAGGGGCTATGCGCGAAAGGGTCAGCGAGCTGCAGGCCGGCGACATAGGCTGCACCGTAAAGCTGAAGGACGTGAAGAGAGGCGACACCCTCAACGGCAAGGACTGCGATTACAGGTTCGACTTCATAAAATACCCCGACAACAAGTACACGCGCGCGATAAAGGCCGTCAATGAGTCGGAGACGGAGAAAATGATGTCCGTGCTGGCCCGCATGCACGAGGAAGACCCGACGTGGGTCGTGGAGCAAAGCAAGGAGCTGCGCCAGACGCTCGTGCACGGGCAGGGGGAGTTCCACCTCCGCACGCTCAAATGGCGCCTCGAAAACAACGACAAGATACAGGTGGAGTACGGGGAGCCGCGCATACCCTACCGCGAGACCATAACGAAGACGGCGCGCGCCGACTACCGCCACAAGAAGCAGAGCGGCGGCGCGGGGCAGTTCGGCGAAGTGCACATGATAATCGAGCCGCTCGGCGAGGACACGCCGGTGAAGCAGTCTTACAAGTTCGGCGGGCAGGAATTCCGCATAACGCCAAGAAGCCAGGAGACGACCGATCTCGAATGGGGCGGGAAGCTGGAATTCATAAACTCCGTCGTCGGCGGAGCCATCGACACGCGCTTCATGCCGGCCATATTCAAGGGCGTGATGAACAAGATGGAGCGCGGCCCGCTCACCGGGTCTTACGCCCGCGACGTGAGGGTCATCGTGTACGACGGCAAAATGCACCCCGTCGATTCAAACGAAATATCCTTCACGCTCGCCGGGCGCAACGCCTTCAGCATCGCGTTCAAGGAAGCCGGCCCGAAGATACTTGAGCCCATCTACACAGTAGAAGTCTTCATACCCTCCGACTACATGGGCGACATAATGAGCGACCTGCAAAGCCGGCGCGCAATAATACTCGGCATGGACTCGGAGAACGGCTGCCAGAAGCTCTCGGCCCGCGTGCCCCTCGCCGAGATGTCCGACTATTCGACATCCCTGAGCTCCATAACAGGAGGCCGCGGCTCCTTCTCCATGAAATTCTCCAGCTACGAGCTCGTGCCGGGCGACGTGCAGGAGAAGCTGATAAAGGCCTTCGAGCAGGAGAACGCCGAAGAATGACAGCCGCGGGAGGCTGCCTCTGTCGGTTACGGAGCGACGGCGGGCGGGGTCACCGCCCGCCGCCGCCATGTCCGGGCCCGCCGTCCGGCGCCGCGCCGGACGGCGGGCGCCGCCTCAGCGAGGCGTTCACCTTAGCGATGTATTCAAGTATTTCCTCCCTGCCCGTCTTGCGCAGAGACGAGGTCACGAACACCGGGGGCAGCTCCTCCCACGTCCGCAGAAGCTCCCCTTTCATCTTATCGATGTTGCCCCTCACCTCCTGCGAATTGGGGCGGTCGGCCTTCGTGAAGACGATGGCGATAGGGATGCCGCGCTCCCCGGCGCGGTTTATGAAGTCGATGTCTTTCCGCTGAGGCTCGATCCTTGAGTCCACGAGGACGAAGAGGCACGTCAGCGCGTCCCTTCCGCTGACGTAGCCCTCCAGGATGCCGCCGATCCTCCTCACCGTCTCCTTGTTCCGCTTGGCGTAGCCGTATCCCGGCAGGTCGACGAGATACCACTTCCCGTTCACTATGAAATGGTTTATGAGCAAGGTCTTGCCCGGCTTCGAGGAAGTCAGGGCCAGCCTCCTGCGGCCGCATAGCATGTTGATGAGGCTGCTCTTCCCCACGTTGCTGCGCCCCACGAAGGCGTACTCCGGCAGCCCGTTGTCCGGGCAGCGCGCCACGTCCGTGTTGCTCATCACGAAGTCCGACGTTACCACGCGCCATCTATTCTCGTTCCGCATACCCATGTGATGTCATTTCAAGCCGCCGCGCAGGACGCGCCCCGCCCGACGGCGGTGCAAAGTTTGCATTTATTTTCCGTATTCCATGCGGGCATCCCCGCCTTTTTGCCGCGCCGCGCCGCCGCCCTGCGGAGTGG
>CAZLLM010000169.1:0-4325 GCA_964560405.1 uncultured Prevotella sp. | reverse complement strand
CAAAACACTCTTATATGAGAGTTGACCTATAGATTATAAGACAATTGGACAGCCCTTGCGGCGCCCCCGCAAACGCGCCCTGAAACGCGGGGAAACGGCGGGGCCCGCGCCGGCACTGCGGCGTTTTGAAGCCCCGCCCCCGCCGCCGTCACGCGCCTAAAACGTATCTTTGCACGGACAACCCGCGACACACACTCACCATGAAAAGACTGCCCGCCATCATGCTCGCCGCGGCCCTGGCGGCCGCACTGCAAGCGCAGGACAAGAAACAGGAAGCCGAAGCCGTGCGCAAGCTCGGCATGGCGCAGTACGCCATATCGCGCCTCTACGTCGACTCGGCGGATCCCGCGAAGACCGCAGAGGCCGCCATACGGGGGATGCTCTCCTGCCTCGACCCGCACTCCACCTACACCGACGCCGCCGAGACGAAGGCGGTGAACGAGCCGCTTGAGGGGAACTTCGACGGCATCGGAGTGCAGTTCAACATCCTCGACGACACGCTCCTCGTAATACAGACCGTCGACAAAGGCCCGTCGCAGAAAGCCGGCATGCTGGCGGGCGACAGGATAGTGAGCGTGAACGACACGGCGATAGCCGGAGTGAAAATGCCGCGCGCGGAGATAATGAGGCGCATCAGAGGGAAAAAAGGCACGACGGCGAGGCTGCGCGTCCGGCGGGCGGGCGTGGACGGCGAGCTGGCGTTCGACATCGTGCGCGACCGCATACCGCTCCACACCCTCGATGCCGCCTACATGATAGCCCCCAAGGTGGGCTACGTCCGGTTCGGCTCCTTCGGCAGGACGACGCACGGCGAAGTGAGGGATGCCGTCGCCAGGCTGCAGGGCGAGGGCGCCGAAAGCATGATAATCGACCTGCGCGGCAACTCCGGCGGATTCCTCGAACCGGCCATAGAGATAGCCAACGAATTCCTCGAAAAAGGCGACATGATCGTCTACACACAGGGGCGCGCCGTGCCGAAGACCGAATACCGGGCCCACGGCGGAGGGATATTCACGCGGGGGGAGACCGCGGTGCTCATCGACGAATTCACGGCCTCGGCCGCCGAAATACTCGCCGGCGCCCTGCAAGACCAGGACAGGGCGGATATCGTAGGGGTGCGCAGCTTCGGGAAAGGCTTCGTGCAGCAGCCGGTGGGGCTGCCCGACGGCTCAATGATTAGGCTCACCGTCTCGCGATACTACACGCCGGCAGGACGGTGCATACAGAAGCCTTACAAGCCCGGCGAAAACGAGGCGTACAACCTCGACGTCCTCAACCGCATGCGCAACGGCGAGCTCATGCACGCCGACAGCATCCCGCGGAACGACTCGCTGCGATTCCGCACGCTGCGCAAGCGCCGCGCGGTCTACGGCGGAGGAGGCATCGTCCCCGACCACTTCGTGCCGCTCGACACCACAGTCTACACCGGCCTCTACCGCAGCCTCTCGCGCAAGAACCTCCTCCTGCCCGCCGTCCTGAAATACAACGACGCGCACCGCGAAGAGCTGAAAGCCGCATACCCCTCTTTCGGCAAATTCAAGAAAAGCTACAGCTGCCCCAGCGAACTGATCGACTCCGTGCTTGAAGAGGGGGAGAAAGCCGGCATCAGGACGGAAGACGGCGGAGAGCTCAGGCGGACTCGCGCCCTGATAGCGAAGGTGCTCAAGGCGGTTACGGCGCGCGACATCTGGGACATGACGCAGTACTTCGAGATAATGAACGAAGGCGACGCGACAATAGGCAAGGCTCTCGAAATAATAAAGGAGCGGCGCGCCGCGCCGTAGCCCGCCGGCCTCACAGAGGGTCAGCGTCGAAGTAAACGTCCGCCCCGTAACCCGCCCTCGCCGCCGCCGCCGCGTCCAGCAGCGCGGAGCGCACGCGCGACACTGAAGCCGAGCGCTCCGCCTTGAGCATAAGCTGCCGTATGAACATCGACTTCACCCGCGCCACAGGCGGGCTGGCCGGGCCGAGAAGGCCGCCGCCGAACAAGGGGCGCAGCGCGGCCGCCGCCTCGCGCGAAGCGCAGTCGGCAGCGTACTCCGAGCGGTGGCGTATGTAAACGTAAATCAGGCGGCAGAAAGGCGGATAGCCGAACATCTCGCGCTCCCGCATCTGCACACGGTACATCCCCTCGTAATCATTCGCCGCCACCTGCGCTATAAGCTCCGCGTCGGGGCGGCGCGTCTGGATGATCACCGTGCCGCGCACGTCGCGGCGCCCCGCCCTGCCCGCCACCTGCGACATCATCTGGAACGCGCGCTCGTAGCTGCGGAAATCGGGGGCGTTCATCGCCGAATCGGCGTCGAGCACGCCCACTACGCGGACGCGCCCGAAGTCCAGCCCCTTCGAAACCATCTGCGTCCCTATGAGGATGTCGGTCCTGCCGTCGCGGAAATCCGACAAAATCCGCCCGCAGGCGGAGCGCGCGCGGGTTGTGTCAAGGTCGAGCCGCGCCACGCGCGCCTCCGGGAAGAGCTTCCTCGCCGCCTCCTCCACTTTCTCCGTGCCTGTGCCGCGGCAGTCGAGCCGCGCCTCGCCGCAGGCGGGGCACGTTTCCGGCACGCTGTACGACGCGCCGCAGTAATGGCACATGAGCCTCCCCGCGCCGCGGTGATACGTGAGGCTCACGTCGCAATGCTCGCAGCGCGGCACCCACCCGCAGGAACGGCAGGCGATAAGCGGCGAATACCCGCGGCGGTTCTGGAAAAGTATGGCCTGCCCGCCGTCTTGCAGGGCGGAGCGCATTTCGGATATGAGGCGCGGAGAGAGCGGGGAGCTCATCATCTTCTTGCGCCTCAGCTCCTGCACGTCCTCCACCCGTATCTCCGGCAGGAGCGACCCCGCGAAGCGCTCCTTTATCACCGCAAGCCCGTATTTGCCCGACTGCGCGTTGGCGTAGCTTTCGAGCGACGGCGTGGCAGTGCCGAGAAGCGCCTTGGCGCCGCTCATCCGCGCGAGCATTATCGCGGCGTCGCGGGCGTTGTAGCGCGGCGCGGGCTCGTCCTGCTTGTAGGAAGTCTCGTGCTCTTCGTCGATTATCACAAGGCCGAGCCTGCGCATCGGCAGGAACACCGAGCTGCGCGCGCCCACTATGAGCTTGTAAGGCTCTGGCGAGAGCTGCTTTTTCCATATCTCCACCCTTTCGCTGTCGGGGAGCTCCGAATGGAACACGCCCATGCCGCCGCCGAAGAACAGGCGCAGGCGCTGCGTGATTTGCGTGGCGAGGGCTATTTCGGGGAGAAGGTAAAGCACGCTTTCGCCGCGTCTGACGGCCTCGTCGATGAGGTGGATGTAAATCTCCGTCTTGCCGCTCGAAGTGACCCCGTGCAGCAGGCACACGTCGCGGCTGCGGAAGCTCTCCCTTACAGACGCGAGGGCGGCGGCCTGCGCCTCCGACAATGGGTTCGGGGAGGCGCTCCCGCCCCCGGAGCATTGCGGTCGCGCGGTCTCGGCCTCTTCCGCGGCGAGTATGCCTTTCTTCAGCAGCTGCCCCAGCGCCGCGCCGCCGCCCGAGCCGACCCGCCGCAGCAGCCCGCTTTTGGCGACGGGCCTGAGGAGCGCGGAGCCGCCTGATTCCGCCGCCGCCGCGCCGCTCATGGCGAGGTACTCTTCGAAAAGCCTTAGCTGGAGCGGCGCGCGAGCGAGCGAGACCCTCGCCTCTTCAATCGGGCGGCCGAGGCAGCGGGCGCCGAGCGTCACGCGGGTTTCGCGCCGCGGGCGGCAGCCGCCTCTCAGCTCCTCGCGCATGCGCACCGCCCCCTTGTCGTAAAGGGAGCGCACGACGGGCATGATGTTCCCCCCGCCGCATTTCTTTTGCAGCGCGGCCACGGTCATCTCGCCCTCCTTCTCGAGAATTTCCGCCGCGGCGCGCTCACGCGGCGTAAGGGGGCGGGAGCCGTCATAGCCGCCGCTGCGCCCCACGACGCTCTCGCTGGCGAGCTTCAGCCCGGCGGGCAGGGCCGCTTTCATCACCTCGCCCTCCGTGCAGAGGTAATATGCGGCCATCCATTTCCAGAAAGACAGCTGGCCGGGCGTCGCCACCGGCTCTTCGTCCAGCACCGCTATCACGGGCTTCACGGCGACTCCCGCGGGCGGCGGGCAGAAGTGCAGGCTCGTGATGACACCCGAATACTCTTTTTTCGCGCCGAACTGCACCACGGCTCTCTTGCCTGCGACGGCGGCGGCGCGCAGGCCAGGCGGCACTTCGTAGGTGAAAGTGCCTCTGAGCGGCAGTGGCAGCAATATGTCGGCGTAATGCATGTCGGTCGGCGCGGTTCGATTGCCGCGCAAAGTTACCATTATTGGGCAAAACTTCCGCGCCGCGC
>CAZLLM010000168.1:0-4336 GCA_964560405.1 uncultured Prevotella sp. | reverse complement strand
GTTGACCTATAGATTATAAGACAATTGGGATTGTCTTATAACCGTTGATTATCAGCAAGTTGCGGAAGCCGTTTCCGGCGGCGCGAAAAGGCGCGCCTTACGGCAGTATGGCCAGCAGCTTTTCCTCGAAAAGCGACTTCGGCGCGGCTCCGACGTTTTTGTCCGCCTGCTTCCCGTCCTTGATGAAAAGCACGGTGGGGATGTTGCGCACGCCGTAGCGCGCGGCTATGCCGGGGCAGTCGTCCACGTTGCAGCGGGCGATGACTGCGCGGCCGGAGTATTTTTCCGCCAGCTCCGAGATGTAAGGCGATATCTGGCGGCACGGGCCGCACCAGTCGGCGTAGAAGTCGATGAGCAAGGGTTTCCCGCTGCTGATGATAGAGTCGTAGTTCTCTTCGGTCAGGATGGTTTCCATGGTGTGTGCGGTTTTTGGTTTGACGCGGGCCCGCGGGCGGGCTTCTGCAAAAGTACTAATTAATCTTATAATCGAAAGCCTCGCTCTTCTTGATGAAGTCGAGGAGCTGCCGCTCCACGCTCACCCGCTTGGCGCGGGAGCGGGTCTTCACCTTCGTCCGCGCGCCGGGGCAGATGAAGTTGAAGAAGAGGTTGGTGTTGCCGGGATTCCTGTCGATGACCGCTGCGAGGTCGTTCAGCGCCACGTCGTCGAGGCGGTCGGCGAAGACGTCGATGGTGAGGTTCTCTATTTCGCCCGTCTTGACGTCGGCGAGGAATCCGATTTCCTTCACGTTGATGTCGAAGTAGCTCGGGTTGTACCTGCGCGGCTGCACGTCCGCCTTTATGAACACGGCGTACCCTTTTCTTAGGAAGCTGCTCCAGCGCGCCCAGCTGTTCCCCCAGAAAGGTATCTCGCCGGAGGATTCGAAGTCCTCGATGCGGACTATGCCGTATGGCTTGCCGTTGCGCCCCGTGCCCTCGCGCACGTCCATGACGATGCCTCCGAGCAGCAGCTCCCTGCCGGCGAGCGCGGGCAGGTCGTCAAGCTCGCCGAAGCGGGTGTTGCACACGTTCTCGAGTATGACCCCGTAGGCGTCGAGGGGGTGCGCCGAGAGGTAGATGCCGACAAGCTCCCTTTCCCGTTCCAGCTTCTCGAAGACGCTCCACTTCCTGTATCCGGCGGGGGGCGCGGGCTCGGGTATTTCGAAGCTCCCCGCGTCGCCGAACAGGGTGTTGTGCGCGTCGGCCTTTTCCTGCTGGTAGCGCGCGCCGTATTTCATAAGCACGTCCATGTAGGTCTCGCCTGCGGGGTTCTGCGCGAGGTACGCCTCCCTGTCGATGCCGAAGCAGTCGAGCGCGCCGCTCGTCGCAAGGCATTCGAAGCACTTCTTGTTGAAGGCGTTCAGGTCGATGCGCCGCACGAAGTCGAGGACGCTTACGAAAGCCCCGTTCCTGCGCCTTTCCTTTATTATGTTCTCGGCCGCGCAGAACCCCATCCCCTTTACCGCCGCAAGCCCGAAGCGGATGTTCCCCTCGGCGTTGACGCCGAACTTGAGGTTGCTCTCGTTCACGTCCGGCAGCAGGGTCTGTATCCCCATCGCCTTGCATTCGTCCATGAGCTTCCTTATCTCGCTTATGTCGGAGAGGCTGCGGCTCATCACGGCGGCCATGTATTCCGGCGGGAAGTTCGCCTTAAGGTAGGCGGTCTGGTAGGCTATCCATGAGTAGCAGGTCGCGTGGCTTTTGTTGAACGCGTAAGAGGCGAAGGCGCGCCAGTCGTCCCAGATTTTCTCGAGCACGTCCTTGTCGTAGCCGTTCTTCCGCCCTCCGGCGATGAATTTCGGGTAGAGCTGGTTCAGCTTCTCGATCTGCTTTTTCCCCATCGCCTTTCTCAGCGTGTCGCTTTCGCCGCGCGTGAATCCGGCTATCTGGCGCGAGAGCAGCATGACCTGCTCCTGGTAGACGGTGATGCCGTAGGTGTCTTTCAGGTATTTCTCCATGCACGGAATGTCGTACCTGATGTCCTCCTCGCCGTGCTTGCGCGCTATGAACCGTGGTATGTAGCTCATCGGGCCCGGCCGGTAGAGAGCGTTCATGGCTATGAGGTCTTCGAATGTGGTGGGCTTCAGCTCGCGCAGGTATTTCTGCATCCCCGCGCTTTCGAACTGGAACGTGCCGACAGTCTTCCCCTCCTGGTAAAGCCTGAAAGTCGCGGGGTCGTCGAGGGGGATGCTGTTGATGTCGATTTCCTTCCCGCGGCTGAGCCTTACGTTTTCAACGGCCTCTTTCAGTATGGAGAGGGTCTTCAGCCCGAGGAAGTCCATCTTTATGAGCCCCGTCTCCTCGATCACCGAGCCTTCGTACTGCGTGCAGATGAGCCTTTCGTGCGTCGCCTTGTCTTCCGCGGTGCTTACCGGCACCCAGTCCGAGACGCTGTCGCGGCATATTATTATCCCGCAGGCGTGCACGCCGGTGTTCCTCACGTTCCCCTCGAGCATCATGGCGTATTTCAGGGTGTCGGCGAGCTGCGGGTCGGAGGAGGCGGCCGCCTCGCGCAGCTCCGGTATTGCGGCTATGGCGTTAGCGACACTCATTTTGGGAGTCGTTCCGTCGGGCCTGTCGGGAAGCCTGTCAGGTATCAGCTTGCATAGCCTGTTGCTTGTCTCAAGGGGCAGTTTCTGCACCCTCGCCACGTCCTTTATGGCCAGTTTCGTGGCCATGGTGCCGTATGTTATTATGTGCGCAACCTTTTCGAACCCGTATTTCCGGGTCACCCAGTTCAGAACCTCGCCGCGCCCGTCGTCATCGAAGTCTATGTCGATGTCCGGCAGGCTTATGCGGTCGGGGTTGAGGAACCTTTCGAAGAGGAGGTCGTATTTTATGGGATCCACCTGCGTTATCCCGAGGCAGTACGCCACGGCCGAGCCCGCCGCCGAGCCGCGCCCCGGCCCCACCCACACGCCGAGCTTGTCGCGCGCCGCGTTGATGTAGTCCTGCACTATGAGGAAGTACCCCGGGAAGCCCATTGTCTTCATCACGTGCAGCTCGAACTTAAGGCGCTCTCTCACTTCGCCGGGCAGCGGGTCGCCGTACCGCGCCGCGGCCTTCTCGTAGGTCAGCTTGGCAAGGTAGTCGGCCTCGAGCTTTATCCTGTACAGCTTGCCGTAGCCGCCGAGCTTCTTTATCTTCGCCTCCGCCTCCTCCCCGCCGCACACGGCGGCTCCGTTTTCGTCGCGGGTGAACTCGTTGAGCAGGTCTTCCTCTGTGTATTTCCTGCGGTACTCCTCTTCCGTCCCGAACTCGGCGGGGATGTCGAAGTTGGGCATTATCGGGGCGTGGTCGATGGAATAGGCCTCCACCTTGTCGCAGATCTCGCAGGTGTTCTCTATCGCTTCCGGGCAGTCGGCGAAAACCCTGTTCATCTCCTCGCGTGTCTTGAACCACTCCTGCTTGGTGTAGACCAGCCTGTTACGGTCGTTGAGGTCTTTGCCGGTCGAAAGGCAGATCAGGCGGTCGTGCGCCTCGGCGTTCTCCGCGTCTACGAAATGCACATCGTTGGTGCACACGAGCTTTATACCGAGCCTGCGCGACATATCCGCGAGCGCGGCGTTCACTTCCTGCTCTACGGGATAGGCGTCGCGGTTGGCGAACACCTCCGGGTCGTCAACCTTGTGCCGCTGCATCTCGAGATAATAGTCGCCGCCGAAAACGCCGTGATACCATTCCGCCGCCTCCTCGGCTTCGGCCATGCGGCCTTCGTGTATCTTGCGCGGCACTTCGCCGGCGATGCACGCCGAGCATACGATCAGCCCCTCGCGCCGCTTCTCCAGCTCGGAGCGGTCGGTGCGCGGACGCATGTAGAAGCCTTCGGTCCATGCGTTTGAAACGAGCTTTATCAGGTTGCGGTAGCCTGTCAGGTTCTTCGCGAGCACGATGAGGTGGTAGCCGCCCATGTCGTCCTTGCTGCTCATGTCAAGACGGGAGTTGCGGGCCACGTACATCTCGCACCCGAAAATAGGCTTGAACGCCAGCGCGGCCCTGTTCCGCTCCATCCGCTTCTCTATCTCAGGCCGCTCGTCCGGCGCGGCCGCCGCGAGCCTTTCCCCGCAGGCCGCGAGCTCCCTGCCCGCCTTGTCCTTGATCTTGTTCACGTAGTTGGAGAACTCCTTAATCCCCATCATGTTCCCGTGGTCGGTCACGGCCATCCCGCGCATGCCGTCCCTGATGGCCTTGTCTACGAGCCTTGGCACGCTGGCCTGGCCGTCAAGTATTGAGTACTGGGTGTGGACGTGCAGGTGTACGAAGTCTTTCATGTCTTGCGAAAATGAGGCGTTCTTGCGTGTTCCCTGCAAAGTTAGTCGTTTGTTCTTTCTGCGGGCGG
>CAZLLM010000167.1:0-4355 GCA_964560405.1 uncultured Prevotella sp. | reverse complement strand
GCGGGTGTGCCGTCAGTCGGCGAGCACTTCTATTTCAGCCGCCGCGCCGAAGTCCTGCCCGTTCTGCGAGCTGAGGGCTTTCAGACGCACGTAGCGTCCGCTTGCCGGCCTGCCGAAAATCACCCGTTTGCGGCTTTTGCCGCCGTCGAATGCGCCTGCCGCGACCGGCCTGCCCCAGTTCTCGCCGTCGTCGCTTACGTACACTTCGTAATCCTTGAAATCGCCGTTCGACCCGTCTTGGCGGGGAAGATACGTGATGCCCGTGACCGGCCTGACTTCGCGCGTGTCCAAGTCGATCCAGTGCGGGTACTGCGCCACCGTTACGGAGTACATCGTGTGCCAGATTGTCGACGGGTCCGCGTCGAGCACATTGGAGGCCTCTTCGCCAGGCTCTTCGGAATCTACGGACTTTATGGCAGTGCGCACTTTCTCAGCCTTGCCGAACTCAGCTTCCGCGTATATTCCCGGGCTTCCTTTAAGCCATGCCTTTATCCTGCCGCCTTCCTTGAAGTTTACAGGGCCGCTGTATGCGCGCGCGCCGCGCACGCCGTCTTTTTCATAGAGGATCTCATCATCCGTTCCGAGGCTTGAGATTGTCAGCGCGCCGATGTCGTCTCTTTCCATTCTTATAGGAGATACGCCGGCGGGGCTTACGAGCGCCTGTCCGCAGGCTGTCCTGCCGGGCGACACCGGCCGCAAGATGAAGCCGAAGTGATGCGCGCCGGCTTTCACTCTGTCGGCGTCTACGGGGGGGGCTTGCCCGCAGCTCGCCCCGCCGAGCCCGGTCTGCGCCAAATCCAGATGAAAGCGGGTGTATCCCGGCGCGGGGAGGTCTTTGACGTGCGGCGCGGCCACTAATGCGCTTTCGTCATAAGGGACAGCCGTAACGGACATCGGCCGCATTCCGATTGCGACAAACCCCCGGCCTTGCGGGTCTGTCAGAGCCGCCCATCGCACGTCCTCGCGGTTCGCCATATTCTGCGGGCGCGGATAGTTGACAAACTGTTCCGCGACAGTCGATTCGTGGACACGGATGAACTGGCTTGTCTTCCGGTCTGCGTAATTCTCTGCAGGGCCTCTGCCGTAATAGGTGTACTCCGACAAAGATTCCGGCACGTTCATCACATAGCCCAGACGCGGCAGCACAAGCGCGGGGTCTGAACCTGAGATTTCGGCTTGCAGCTCTACGGACCCGTCGGCGTAAACAGTCCATACCTGATTTGTGATAAAGTGGAAGTCATCTTTGCCGAAAGGCCGGTCTGTCAGTTCTTTCACTGTGTTAATGCCGTGCCAAGTGTCGCCGGTTAATTCCGCCGCGTTAGGCGCCTGCGAGCGAATCCGGAACGCAATCACCGCCGCCCCTGTCTTGTCGTCCACATAGGCATCGCCCGACATGACCGTGTGCTTCAAGTTATGGAGCCCGTTGCAGTACCAGTTAGCGTAAGCCCAGTTGTCGTTGTTTACATAGGCTCGGAAAGCGTCCAGCACGGGGCCGCCGCCCGGCTCTATTACCGGCGTCCCGTCGTATTCAAGGGAGCTGAGCGTGCCTGTCGTGTTGTCGAACACAGCCTTGAACTTTTCTCCCGCAACGGTAACAGGAGCGTCAATCTTCTTCGGCGTCTTGTTGCCGCCGCCTATTCCTGAAACGCTGAGGGGCGTTCCTCCGGCCGCCGACGCCACCGGCGGGAATCTGACAGCGTCGCGTATGTGCAGCTGTTCGTCCATCTGCACGTAGCCTGCTTCCGCCCAGGGCGTGTCTTCCGCCTGCCGGATTTCCACAATCACGTCGAGCTCTCCGTTGCGGCCTTCAAGATTATACGGAATGGCGTAAGTCCGGCTTTCGCGCGGCCCGAGTACGGCATCCTGTCCTTGAAGAGTGTCGCCGCGGGCTATCTCCTTGCCGTTCTCCGTAAGAATCCAGCCAAACGTATAATTCCGCAACGGTTCAAAATAATTGCGGTTGAATATTTCAATCAGGCCTTTCTCCATGTCTTTCGCCTTTATGACGGCAGGCTGGTACACCTTTTTCACTTCGTAGTATGCGGGCTTGGGCTCAAGGTCTCCGAATGTTATGCCGTTCATCACGAATTGACCGTCATTGGGGAAATCGCCGAAATCGCCGCCGTAAGCCAGGTATCTTTGGCCTGTCTTTTTGTCGTAAAAGTAAAGGCTTTGGTCCACCCAATCCCAGATTGCGCCGCCGCATATATAATTGGAGCTTTCCACGGCTTCCCATATATCTGCAAGGTTGCCTGTGGCGTTCCCCATGGAATGCGCGTACTCGGAGATATGGAAAGGGTAGACTACATCGAGCTTGCCCGAAGCTATTGCCTGCGTAAGGCCTATTGACGGGTATTGGTTGGAGCCCATGTCCACGATGCGGTTGTTGCGCTCGTACTGCACGGGGCGGCTCGTGTCGAACGCCTTGATAGCCTTGTACGCCGCGACGAAATTGTCGCCGGGCCCCGCCTCGTTGCCGAGGCTCCAGATGACTATCGCCGGATGATTCACATTGCTGCGCACCATTTCCATATTGCGCGCCACGTGAGCCGCCTCCCATTCTTTCGGGTGGCTCAAAGACGCTTCGCCATAATAATATTCGTGGCTCTCCAAATTGGCCTCGTCCTCAAGGTACAGCCCGTATTTGTCGGCGAGATAATACCAATAGGGCGCGTCCGGATAGTGTGAGTCGCGCACATGGTTGATGTTTGCGCGTTTCATGAGCATCACTTCCTTCTCCATGTTCTCACGCGTTACGGCGTGCCCGCGGTCGGGCATCGTTTCGTGCCGGTTCACGCCGCGGAGCTTCACCGGCCGGTTGTTGATGTAAAAGTATCGTCCGGCCTTGCCGAAAGCGTCTTCTCCGGCAGGCGTGTCGCGTATTTCCACCTTACGGAAGCCCGTGTACGTGCTTACGGTTTCAATGACTTTCCCCTTGCCGTCTTTAAGCTGGGCGACAAGGACATAACGGTATGGAGCTTCGGCGCTCCACAGGCGCGGCTCAGGCACGTCTATCCTTGTTGCCGACGAGACCGTGCCGCCGCAGGAAACGGCTGCGGGCGAAGAGGAAACCGCCGCCGTCCCGTCCGCCGGCGAATTGGCATCCTCGTATAACCCGCACGCGAAGAGGGAGTAGCCTATTGTGCAGCCTTTGATGTCTTTCTTCCCTGTGTTCCTTATCGACGCGGTAACGTTGAGAATGCCGTCCTTATAGCTGTCGTCCAGGTCCGGGATGACCTTCAAATCGCTTATCTGCACTTCGGGCGCGGAATACAGCGCAACCGTGCGGAAAATTCCCGGAAGCCTGAACATATCCTGGCTTTCGAGGAAAGAGCCGTCGCTGCTGCGGTACACTTCCACCGCCACGGAGTTCTCCCCGCGACGGAGGAAGCGCGTGATGTCGAACCTCGCCGCGTTGCGCGAGTTCTTGCTGAACCCCACGTACCTGCCGTTTATCCAAAGGTAGAAGAACGAATCAACGCCGTCAAAGCTGATGTAAACCTTCCGCCCCCTCCACGCCGCAGGGACGGTGAATTTGCGGAAGTACTGGCCCACCTCGTTGCGGTCGCTGTACGTAGTCCACGTTTCGGGCGGAGTACGCATCACGCCGCCGCGCCAGTCGCCTGCGGCCACAGAGTGCATGAATATGACTGGCTGGTTCACGTAAATCGGCTTGCCGTAACGCAGCGTGCCGTCTTTCCTAATGCCCGCCACGTTCCAAGACGAGGGGACTTCAATGTCATCCCACGAAGACAGGTCGCGCCCAGCCGTCTGAAAAGCGGAATCGCGCTCCTGCGGATTGCCCGTCCAGCGGAACTTCCACGCCCCGTCAAGGCTCATCCAGTATGAGCTGTTTTCAGGAAGCACCTTCCGCGCCGCCTTGACAGACTGGAAGCTGTAAAACGTGGCCTTAGGCTGCTCCTTATTCAGAGCAAGGCACTGCGGCGACTGCCATTCCGACCCGTCGGGCGCGGAGGGGAACGGCTCATAGGCGAAGCCTTCAAGCGGCTGCGGCGATGCCGGCGCTGTTAAAGCGGCTGCGGCGAAAGCCGCTGAGAACAGTTGCTTTTTCATAATGGCGCGATTCTGCAAGACGCCGTAAATTTAGGCAATAAGTTCCGGGAAAAGACGGAGCGGCGGGATGATATTTTGATTTCCCGGTTATGCGCTTTAATGTGCCGGACTCGAATCAGATGTCTTTCAGAATACGTACTCCAAAACGGAACCGTGCCATCAAGGCCTGCGCGATCCCATGCCGCCAATGCGGGCCGCCGCCAGGCCAAGAGGCTGCTAAGCCCGATGAGGCTGCTAAGCCCGATGAGGCTGCTGTCAAACCGATGGGACTGCCGCCAAAC
>CAZLLM010000166.1:0-4361 GCA_964560405.1 uncultured Prevotella sp. | reverse complement strand
ACTTTAACCCATGTTTTTTCGTCCACTTCCTTTTCGCCCTCTTCTTTCAGGTAATTGTACAGCGAGTTGTTTGTGCATATGGAATATATGGTGTCGGCCATCGCATTAATGTTCCAATAGTCAATCTTAATGCAGTTCCGCAGGATTTCCGCGCAGCCGGACTGCTTGCTTATAATCGTCGGAACGCCGCACTGCATCGCTTCCAACGGTGAAATGCCGAACGGCTCGGAAACGGAAGGCATGACATACACATCGCTCTCGCGGAACATTTCGTAAACCTGGTCTCCTTTCATGAAGCCAGGGAAATGGAAGCGGTCGGTTATTCCGCGCACGGCCGCCAGCTCTATCATGGCCTGCAGCATGTCTCCGCTACCGGCCATGCTGAAACGGATATGCCTTGTGCGGCGAAGCACCAGCGCGGCCGCTTCGATGAAATATTCCGGGCCTTTCTGCATTGTGATGCGTCCGAGAAATGTTACCACACGCTCGGAGCGGTCTTTCAGAGGGCGGCGGCGGTCTATTATGGCCACTGTCTCAGGCGCGAGCGGGTATACGGCGTTGTGGACTGCGAAGCATTTCGCCGGGTCTTGGTTGTATTGGTTAATCACCGTTTGGCGTGTGAGTTCGCTGACGCACATTATGCAGTCGGCATGGTTCATGCCGTCTTTCTCCATGCTGTAGACAGTCGGATTGACGTGCCCTCGGCTGCGGTCGAAGTCTGTGGCGTGCACGTGTATTACCAAAGGCTTCCCCGACACCTGCTTTGCGTGTATTCCCGCTGGGTAAGTCAGCCAGTCGTGCGCGTGTATCATGTCAAAGTCCTGCTGCCTTGCCACTACGCCCGCCACAATCGAGTAATTGTTTATTTCCTCCATAAGGTTGTCGGGGTAGCGTCCGGAGAACTCGATGCAGCCCAAGTCGTTGGTGTACCTGTAATTGAAATCCGCGTATATGTGATTGCGCAAATCGTAGTACAGGTCGGCGGACATCCGCCCTGCAAGCCTCTGTTCCAGATAATCGCGGTACACGTCTCTCCACACTACGGGAACGCTGTCCATCGGGATTATATTCAGGAAAGAGCGGTCTTCGTCCCCCCACGGCTTGGGGAGGCACAATGTTATCTCCATGTCGTTTTGCGCCGCCAGCCCCTTTATTATTCCATAGCTGGCTGTCCCCAGCCCCCCTAATATGTGAGGGGGGAATTCCCAGCCGAACATTAATACTTTCATAAAGTTTGCCCCTCCTTCTCTTTTTTATGCGGTTTGTTCCGAATTATATTTGTCGAGCAGGCGTTCCGCCCGCAGGATTCCGCTCACGTTCATTGCGAAAGACAGCGCGCCGCGTCCGTGAAAAGGCGGGTTGCCGTCGAAGACTTCGGGCAGCGTGCCTATGCAGTGGTAGAACAGTTCTTCGTCAAAGCCGATGAGCTGGCGTTCCATGTAGGACAGCCCGCTCCGCTTGTAAACTTTAAGGTACGCTTCCAAGTAAAATCCCGTAAGCCACGGCCATGCCGTGCCCTGATGATAGCTCCGGTCTCTTTGCAGCGGCGGCCCCGCAAAGATAGGGTTGTAGCCTCCGCTCTTAGGGCTTAGCGAGCGTATGCCTTTGGGGGTGACAAGCTCCCGCGTGCATATATCCAGCACTGATTTCTTTTCTTTCTGTTCCAATGGGGAATAGTCGAGCGCTACAGCGAACAGCTGGTTGGGCCGGACGCTCCAGTCGGCCATTCTGCCGTCTACGTAGTCGAACAGGTAGCCGTAATCATTCAGGAACGTGTCCCTGAACGAATCTTTCGCCTTGCCCGCCGTTGCCTTGCATTCGCGCACAGCGGCTTCCTCCTCTTCATTCCCGGACTCTTCAAACAAGTCCGCGCAAAACATCAGGGCGTTATACCATAGTGCGTTGAACTCGACGATGTATCCCGACCGCGGGACGGCGGGACGGCCGTCCACGCTCGAATTCATCCATGTTATCGCTTTCTCATGCCCGTCTGAGAACACGAGGCCGTTATCGTGTACGAAAATGTTCGCGTGCTTCCCCCGCAGGATGAAATTCATTATCGTCAGCAGCACCGCGCCGTACTTGGCGCGGCATTCCTTTCTCGAAGTCGCTTTCGCGTACTGCTGTATGCACCATACGGCCCACAGGAGGATGTCAGGATGCTCCATTTCGAAAATCTTCACGCTTGCCGGGCGGCCGGATGTAAAGTCGTATATGGCTTTTACGGCGGTTTCCATATACGTCTCAAACAGCTCTGTCTCCCCCGTGGAAAGCGTCAGGCCGGGCAGGGATATGAACATGTCGCGGGCGCGGCATTTGAACCATGGCCATCCGGCGATGAGATAGTTCTCTCCGTCTTTCTCTATGCGGAACTGGTGCGCCGCACGCACAAGGCACTGGTAGAAGTTCTCTTTCCCCACGAGGGCGCCGGCTTCCTTTTCGAACACACGTTTCAGCGAGGCGGGCTTCACCTCCTCCAGCCCGGCGGAAAATATAATCTGCTCCCCCTTGCTGATTTCGGTTTCGAAGCATCCGGGGACGAGCAGGTCTTCGTTGGAGTCGTAGCCCCTTTCGCGCTCGCGGGGATAGTCGAGGCCGCGGTACCAGTTGGGGTCATATGCGAAAGTGTTCTTCTTGTTAAGCTGCATGTACAGGTCGGGGTAGCCCTTGTAGAGGCACATCCTCACGCCGTTGCCCGCCTCCGTATAGCTCTTGTCGGCGGCCCAGTTTTCGTGCGTGAACTGCCGGACGCAGCGGAACGCGAGGAAAGGCCGCAGCCGCAGCGTGGTCTTTGAGTGCGCTTCGAGAAGCGTGTAGCGGATAAGCAGGCGCGGCTGCCCCACCTGGAAGAGAAGCTCTTTCTTAAGCAGCACCCCGCCGACCCTGTACACTGTCGTGGGCATCTTGTCCCATTCAAAGCTCACTATATACTTGTGGCCTTTGGGGCTGAAACTCCCGTCCTGGTATTTGTGAAGCCCCAAATTGAACTCCGCGCCGTGCTGTATCACCGTCTCGTCCAAAGACGACAGCAGCACGTAGTTCTCGTCGTCCATATAGGGGAGCGGGACCACAAGCAGGCCGTGATACTTGCGTATGTTGCAGCCCACAAGCGTCGTGGAGGCGTAGGCCCCGCTGTGGTTGGTCAGGAGAAGCTCCTTGTAAAGGCTCTCCTGCAAGTTGGCCATCTGCGATTTGTCGAATTTCAGGTAACTCATATTCCTGTAACATTGATTGTTTGTCCAAATATATAAATTTTTAGCGTAAAACGGCTTCCTGCAAGCCGGCTATTCTTTGAAATTGTCATCCGCCCCCGCCATCTCCGGCGTCAGCCTCCCTCCACCATCCGGCCGCCGCCTCCGCCTGCTCTTCGAGGCTCAGCGATGCGTCGAGCCAGCGCAGGCGGATCCCGCGCCTTTCCATGCCGCGGAACCACGTCATCTGCCGCTTGGCGAACTGCCTGATGGCGGTGTTAAGCCGGGCGAACATCTCCCCGTAAGACAGGCGGCCTGTAACGTAAAGGGTCACGTATTTGTATTCAAGCCCGTAACGCATCAGGCGCTCCGCTGACACTCGCGGGCCCGCCCACGCGCCGCCCATGCCCAAAAGTCCGCGCACCTCGTCTGCAAGTCCCGCCTCCATCCTCTCCGCGAGGCGCTTCTCAATCCGTCTCCACCGCTCCTCCCTTTCCAGGTGCAGGCAGACGTTCACGCTCCTGATGCGGGGGAACTCGCCGGGTGCCGCGGGCGTCCTCCTGTAGAAGTCCTCTATCTCAATCGCGCGCAAGGCCCTTTCGGGAGTGTCGGTGTCGGTGGTGTTGTGCAGCTTCCTGCCGTAGCTTTCGAGAATGCCCGCAAGCTCCGCGAGGCTCTTCCCTCGCAGGCTCTCGCGCAGAGGCCCGTTCTCCGGCACGGCCGTCATGCGGTAGCCCCTCAGCACGCACTCCACGTAAAGCCCCGAGCCTCCGCAAAGCACGGGCAGCCTCCCCCGCGAGCGGACATCGTTGTACGCCCGCAGGAAGTCCCTCTGGTAGTCGTAAATGCTGTAGCTCTCCCCCGGGTCGGCGATGTCGATAAGGTGAGCCCGCACGGCCTCGCCCCCTGCGGCGTAGCCGCCGAGGTCCTTGCCCGTGCCTATCGTCATGCCGCGGTACACCTGGCGGCTGTCCCCGCTTATGATTTCGCCGCCGAGTGCTCTCGCTGCGGCCACGGCGAGAGCCGTCTTGCCCGAAGCCGTAGGGCCGATGATGGTGAGCATGTCGCTGCCGCCCTCACGCGGAATGCCGTGCATGATACCCTCCCCCAGACGCGCCTCCGCCGCCTCGCCTCGCCGGAAACAAGGCGCGGGGCGCGGATTGCGCCCCG
>CAZLLM010000165.1:0-4365 GCA_964560405.1 uncultured Prevotella sp. | reverse complement strand
CCGCCGGGGTCTCGCTTTCCGGAGCCTGGTCTATCAGTTCCATGAACTGGTCGAGCTTCGGGGTGATGATTATTTGCGTACGGCGGTTGCGCTGCTTGCCCAGCTCGGTGTCGTTGCCGGTAAGGGGGTTGTATTCCCCGCGCCCTCCGGCGGTCAGGCGCTTGGGGTTCACGCCGTAGTTGTTCTGCAGGTACTGCACGACGCTGGAAGCCCGAAGGCAGCTCAGATCCCAGTTGTTGCGGATGTTCTGCCGCGAGATGGGCACGTTGTCGGTGTTTCCTTCGACGAGGACGTCGTAGTCGCTGTAATCGGTTATTATCTTGGCTATTTTGCTTAGCGTTTCGGCGGCGCGGTCGTTGATTTCGTAGCTTCCGCTCTTGTAAAGCATATTGTCGGCGAGCGAGATGTAGACCACTCCTTTAAGAACCTGCACGTCGACTTCTTTCAGCTCTTCCTTGCTGAGCGAGCGCGTAAGGTTGTTGGTGAGCACCATATTGAGGGAATCGCTTTTGCTTTTCACTTCCACGAGGTGGCGTATGTATTGGTTGGATTCGTTGATTTGGTCGACGAGCTTCGAGATGTTCATATTGGTCATGTGGCTTGCCGTGAGGCTGTTGTCAAGCCACTTTTGCAGGCGGGCGTGGTCTTTTTGCGAGGACTGGAGCTGCTGTTCCAGGTTGGCTATGCGCTCGTTGCTTACGGCCAGCTGCCCTTTCGCCGATGTGAGCTGCTCTTGCGTCTCCCGGTACTTCCCGCTGAGCTCCCTGTTCTCGTTCTGGCAGTTCACCAGGTTTTTCTTGCTTACGCAGCTGCTTACGAGCAGGCAGAATGCGGCGGCTGAAAACAGAATCGTTCTTTTCATTGCTTGATTGGTTTTGTTGTTGATGTCTGCGCAAAAGTACGCAAAAAATACGCTTTCTGTCAGCAATCCGGAGCTTTCGGGGCTTTTTTGGCGCATCGCAGGCGCGGCGGGGGCGCAAATAGCAGGGAAAAGGGTAATTTCGTGTCCGTGAATCTGCGGGAGTTTCTGGAAAAGTATCGCGGGAGCGGGGCTGCCGGACGGCTGTGCGAGGCTGCGCGCGGTGGGGGCGGCCGCGTGACGAGGGTTTCCGGTGTGCGCGGCTCGGCATACGCGGCGGCGGCGGCCGCGCTGCGCGGGGCGGCCGGAATGCCGGAAGTCATCGTGTGCGTTTTGGACGATGAGGACGAAGCGGGCTATTTCTTCCAGGACTTGAAAGCTCTGTGCAGAGACGGCGCGGGAGTGATGTTCTACCCGTCCGGCCGCCGTCTGCGCGGCGGGGGATACGTGAAAGACGAAGAGAACTGTGTGCTCCGCACCGAGGCGTTGGGGAAGATAGTCTCGGGCTGCGCCCCGCTCATGGTTGTGAGCTACCCCGAAGCGGTCGCGGAAAAAGTCCCCGGAAGAAAGGCTCTGGCGGGAAATTACCTGAAAGTGTCGGAAGGGGAGGCCGCGGGCATCGCCGCGCTTGAGGAGCGTCTGCTCCGGTGGGGCTTCCGCAACGCAGACTACGTCTACCGGCCGGGCGAATTCGCCGTAAGGGGCAGCATCGTGGACGTGTTCTCGTTTTCCTCCAACGACCCTTTCCGCCTGGATTTCTTCGGCGACGAGATATGCAGCATCCGCACTTTCGACATCCGCACGCAGCTGAGCGTGGAGCGGCGGAAAAGCGTCGTGCTCGCGCCGCAAACCGGAACCTCCGGCGGCGTGCCTGTCGTGCAGCTGTTCCCGGAGGACACCCTCTTCATCGTGAAAAGGCCGGGCTTCGTTGCGGAAAGGATTGATATTTTCAGAGAGAAAATGCTTTCGGGAAAGCGTGCGGACGGCGCGCCGGAAGAAGAGTCTTTCGTCACCGGGCGGGAATTCCGGGAGTTCCTCGGCGGCCGCAACGTGATTGTTTCGGAATCAACAGGCGGGGCGGGGGACGGCCTTTCCGTGGCGTTCAACACGCGCCCGCAGCCACTTTTCCACAAGAATTTCGATTTGGTGAAAGAGGCTTTCGAGGATTACGCCGCCAGAGGCTACGGCATATTCGTCGCTGCCGACAATCCGAAGCAGCTTGAAAGGCTGAGGTCAATATTGAGGAATCTCAATGCGGGCGCGGCGTTCACGCCGGTGGAGGGGACGGTGCATGCAGGGTTTGTGGACGACGAACTGAAAGTGTGCCTTTTCACTGACCACGAAATCTTTGACCGATATCACCGTTACAGCCTTGTGAACAACAGTGTACGCAACGGGCACATGGCTCTCTCGCTGAAGGAAATCAAGGAACTGCAAATCGGTGACTATGTCGTGCATATAGACCACGGCATCGGGAAGTTCGCCGGGCTTGTGAATGTCGGCAGCGGCGGCAATACGCAGGAAATGATAAAGCTCATTTACGCCAACGACGACATTGTGCTGGTTTCAATAGGCTCTCTGCACAAGTTAAGCAAGTACAAGGGCAAAGAGGGCGAACTCCCGCGTTTGAATCACTTGGGCACGGGCGCGTGGCAAAGGCTTAAAGACCGTACTAAAAGGAAAATCAAGGATATTGCCCGCGATTTAATCAAACTGTATTCAGAGCGTCAGAAAAAACGCGGGTTCGCTTTCAGTGCCGACAGCTATTTGCAGCAGGAGCTTGAAGCGTCTTTTGTCTATGAGGACACCCCCGACCAGCTTAAGGCCACGTTGGAAGTAAAAGCCGACATGGAAAAAGACCGCCCCATGGACCGCCTCGTTTGCGGAGACGTGGGGTTCGGAAAGACGGAGGTCGCAGTGCGGGCGGCGTTCAAGGCGGCGTGCGACGGAAAGCAGACCGCGGTGCTTGTTCCTACGACTCTTCTGGCGTTCCAGCATTTCCAGACGTTCAGCGAGCGGCTGCGCGACTTCCCGGTGAAAGTGGATTACCTGTCCCGCGCACGTACTGCGGCGCAGGCGAAACAGGTGCTCCAAGACCTCCGCGACGGGAAAACGGACATAATAATCGGCACGCACAAACTGGCCGGCAAAAACGTCAGGTTCAAGGATCTCGGCTTGCTTGTCATAGATGAAGAGCAGAAATTCGGAGTAGCCGTTAAGGAGAGGCTGAGGCAGATGAAAACGGATGTAGACACGCTCACCCTGACAGCCACGCCGATTCCGCGCACTCTGCAATTCTCGCTCATGGGCGCGAGAGACATGTCGGCAATCCAGACTCCGCCGCCCAACCGTTACCCGATAGAGACGCAAATATGCACATTCGACGAAGACGTTATCGCTGAAGCCATCCGTTACGAGCTTAAGCGCAACGGCCAGGTGTTTTTCGTGTGCAACAAAATAGCCCGGCTTCCCGGCATAGCCAATTTCATCCGCCGCAGGCTGCCGGAGGCGAGGGTGGCGATAGGACACGGGCAGATGCCGCCGGAGCAGCTTGAGAACACAATGGTCGATTTCATCAACTGCGACTACGATGTGCTCGTAACGACTACGATAATAGAAAACGGAGTGGACATACCGAATGTGAACACGATTATAGTGAGCGACGCGCAGCACTTCGGGCTGAGCGACCTGCACCAGATGCGCGGCCGCGTGGGACGCTCCGACAAAAAGGCTTTCTGCTATCTGATTGCGCCGCCGCTTTCGCTGCTTCCCGACGACTCCCGCCGCCGTCTGGAAGCGATAGAAAACTTCACAGACTTAGGCAGCGGGATAAACATCGCAATCCAAGACCTCGACATCAGGGGAGCGGGCAATCTGCTGGGAGCGGAGCAAAGCGGGTTCATTGCCGACTTGGGGTATGACGCTTATCAGAAAATCCTCAACGAAGCCGTGACCGAACTCAAAGCGCAGGAGTTCGCCGACCTTTACACCAGTGATGTCAAGGACTGCGATGCGGGCGACGGCGGCTTGTTTGTGACCGACTGCACGGTAGAGAGCGACCTGCAGATGTGTTTTCCCGAAAGCTACGTGCCGGGCGCAAGCGAGCGCATACAGCTGTACCGCGAACTTGACGCAATAGAAAATGACAAGGAACTGGAGGCTTACCGGCGGCGGCTTGAAGACCGTTTCGGCGAACCGCCCCGTCAGGCAGAGGAGCTTATGCGCGTGGTGACGCTGCGCCGGAACGGGAAAAAGCTCGGCATTGAGAAAATACTGCTACGCGCAGGTGTCATGCTGCTGCTGTTCGTGTCCGACAAAGACAGCCCCTATTACCAAAGTGCCGCTTTTGAAAGCGTAATCAATTACGCAATGCTCCATTTTCATGCATGCAAGCTCGAAGAGGCCAACGGCAAGCGCAGGATGCTGGTGCAGGGCGTGAAATCGATGTCGGACGCGGCGGACACGCTCGCCGGGATTCTCAGCTCGCACAAACTGCATTCTTGAGA
>CAZLLM010000164.1:3625-4385 GCA_964560405.1 uncultured Prevotella sp. | reverse complement strand
CGTGTCGCTCTCGGCCACTCCCGCGGGGACGGTGAAGCCGCCGCCTTCCGACACGACCATGTAGACGCAGCGGAACGCCGCGAGCATGTCCCCCACGAGCCTCGGCCCCTCGGCCACAAACAGCCCACTCTCGTCGCGGCGCTTCTTGTCCGCCAGCGAGCGTATAAGCCTTATCCTGTTCCTGCTAAGCATGGGCTCCGGATACCTGTCTGCAAAAATAGCAATATTCTCCGAAATCCCTCCGGCGGGAAGCCCTACCGCGCCCCCTGTATCCCCCGCCTGCACACCCCCGCTTCTTGCCCGTCTTTCCGCTTTACGCCTGCTGCTTTTTCGCTTTCTTTCCGCGTCCTTTGCGCTTTCCGTTCGTTCCCTCCCGTTTTCAAGCGTTTTTCTCCCGCTTTCCGCGGCGGCATCCTCGTTTCCCTTTCCGCGTCCGTTACGCTTCCGACTGTACCCTTTCCCGCTTTCTTCCTGCGGATTACTTTCGCACACGCTTTGCCGTGTGCGAAAAGGAGAGGAAACGGACTGCGCTAACGGATGAGGTTGGATGCGCACGGCGGAGCGGTGCGCAAAGCATGAAAAGGAAAGCCGGCAAACGGGCGGCGGGAGGCTGTTTTTGTTGTCGCTATGGATTCGCGATTCAGCGTCCGGCGGGTTCGTGGTGGTGGGGGGGGACGGCGCGCCCCCCCAACCCCAACATACAAAAAAAAAACCAAACGAAAAAACCGGCCCAGCCCCTGGCGATCAAATAACAAACAAA
>CAZLLM010000164.1:0-3615 GCA_964560405.1 uncultured Prevotella sp. | reverse complement strand
CGCGGCACAGGGGGGGGGGGGTGTGTTTTTTGTTTGCCGTTATGGTGTGGCTTTCCGGCGGGGGGGGGGTGGGGGGGGGGGGGCCCCCCCCCCCCCCCCCACCACCACGAACGTCAATCAATATCACAGAACGAAGAAGCGGCCGAGCCGCGTGCCTATCAATAACGAACAAAGAACTGACCGGCTGCGCGCCAATCAATATCACAGAACGAAGAAGCGGACGGCCGTGTGCCTATCGATAACGGATGAAGAAGCGGCTGGGTCGCAGCGTCAGTAATCGACCGCAGCGTCAGTATCGGCGGCGGACGGGAGGCGCGTCAGTCGTATATCCTTTCGAGGCGTCCTTTGGTGTCCTCATTACCCTGCGCGGCTGATCTGCGCTACCAATACATCGCGCTGTCTGTATTTTGCGGGAGAATTCTATTATAGCTGTATTGTGGCAGTCCCTTATTATACCAATCTCCAAGTCTTAATTGCGCTTCGTCGTATCCACTCTCGGCCGACAAACGCATCCAGTAAATAGCCTTCTCATAATCTCGCGAAACGCCTTCACCATTGCAATAACAGAGTGCCAAATTAGCTTGTGCATCTGGATGGCCTCGCCTTGCGGCCTGGAGATACCAATACGCCGCCCTTGCGTGATCAGGATTGTCGTCTTCGTCCAGCCATTCGCCGCGCTTAAAGTCGTATTGAAATTTTAATGCGTAGTCGAATTGCGCGTAAGGATCCCCCTCGTAAGCCAATCCTTTCATTTTCTTCCACGCCAACTCTGTCAAGGCTGAAAGGTTCTCTTCGTCTAACGAATCAACGCCTGTCTCCGGTATTTCATGATAGCGGATAATCCCGTCGCACAATATGAATAATGAGAATCCTTCGGAGTTGTTCAAGAGCTCCGTCTGGCTTTCAAGGATTTCCGAACTAAGGGTTTTCGGATTCTTGCCAAGGCTTTCAGAATTCTTATCCTTACTTATTATAAAATAGGAAAGTCCCGAAACAACCAATGCGGCCAGAACAACGGCACCGGCGCGCTTGAGAAGCCGCCTTGTCCTGTTCTCAGGCTCTTCGGAGCCGCGCCCGCCGTCGGGCTTTCCGGCCGGGGGCGCCTCATGGGCTTCATCCGCAGCGTCAAAGGCGGGCGCCTCTTTCAGGAGGGCTTCCGCATATTTCGCGGACGCTTCCGCCTCTCCCTCCCCGCGGCCCGCGGCTCCGCCGCTCTCCGGTGCAGAGCCCGCCGTCTTGGGGGCGTATTAAGATTCGTCTTCGGCAAAGACGCGGGCGGGCTTAGCGGGCGCCCCGCCCGAAGGCTCTTCCGCCTGCGCCGCCACGGCAGGCGCACGCTTCGGCTTCCTCCTTATTATGATGACGAACATGACGATGAACGCCGCCGGCCATACGAGCTCATAGATGTCGAAGTAGTTCAACGCTGTCGCGGAACAATATAACATCCACAAGAACACGCCCATAAGGAATTTCCCGACCTTGACGCGCCATTTGCTGCGGGAGCTCCTGAACAGGCAGAGGTAGACCGCAAAGCCCATAAAGAAGAACACCGCTAACGACTGGGTCAAAACCATGTTTTGAACACGGTCAGGCCGCCCCCACACCAATGCGGTGTCGGAGGTTCTGACTATCGTGTGCGGCGTGACGAGCGGCTCCAGCATGGCGGAGGGAAAGCTGACTTCGCGCAGGGAGACTGCGAATAACACGAAAAACACGCAGCTGAGAATGGCGGAAAAGATGCCGAACGCTTTCATCGCGATATGACTTACGGGCTCCGCCTCACGATTGTCGTACCGCGCCATCGCATAGAACGCCTTGACTAACATGGCTCCAAAAGCCATGTTCAATAAAATCCTGACATAAAATTGGTCTTCGAGCATATTGTTTTGTTTTTATAAGGTTTTCATTTGTTATGAAAGAAGGCTCTCAGAGTTTCCAGCCCTCTGCACGACATGATGACGTCATACGGCAGCCTGATTGAAGTTTTCCGCCCGCTTTTCCGCGCCGTATAGTTCAGGACGAGGTTGGAGCGGGAAATCGCCAGCATGCACATGAGTTCCCTCATGTCATCATCCTCCGCCATTTCGTCCGCGATTAAGCGCGCCTCATCCTCGCTTATGTCCGACGGAGCCACATAGTACATGGAGAACTCGCGCTCGCTGACGCTGTAGTCAAATTCCACGTCATCGCCGGCATGCCGGATGCCTACGAGTATGTCGCCGTCGGACGTGGCGGCCGAAGACAGCGCGTTGACGGCGACAGAGTGTATGTCGCCGAATGAATCGACCGCGAGGGGCAGCTCCATATTCGCTAATTTCACATGGATGTCAATGACATCGTGCAAGGCCTCTGTCGGGGTCTTCCGGCAGGAATCCACAAACGCGGACATTTCTGACGGGGGGATCTTCCATTCAAAGGCGCGCCCGCTGGGCGTTGTAACGGACCATTTCAAGTATATCCCCTTGGATTCGCAGTAATCAGACAAAATCTTTCCGTTGCCGTTGTTGATGATGAAGCTGTATAGCATAATCTTGCGGAATACATTGTAGTTGTTCTCGTAGAGGGTGTCGACTGCCGCGCTTCCGTTTACCGACATCCGGTATATGAGCGTGTCGCCCTCGAAAGCTGCGGAGCAGAGCCACCCGATTGTCCCGATTTTGCGCGGCAATTTTGAGTTGTACTCCTCAATGTCTGCGTGTATCCTGGCGCGTTCCGGCCGGGTGATCTTGGGCTTGGGCAAGACGGACACGGCGATGACCGCCAGCAGCACCGCGCCGGCGGCAGCCCATAACAGGCGGTTGATTTTGTTTTTCATTTCTGGTTGGCTTTGTTCTTCGTTCATGGGGCGGTTCTGTTCTTCATTCATGGAAGTTCGGCCATCGACTCGTCCGTCTGCAGAGCGGGTGTCTTGAAACCCGCAGGAAACGCGCCCTCTATGGCGGGCGCGCCGGACCTCGGGATTCGTCATGCACTCTTACTAAGAGTGCGGCTTGTTAATATTGTTATACGCGCCTCTTTTTCAGAACTATATCCCGCGCTTTCCTGTTCCTCGCGGAACGCGCCAGCGCAGGCGTCCGCACGAAGCTTCCGCCCCAGAACAACAGCTGCGGAAGACGGCATGACGCATGGCGTAAGCGGCATCCCGCCGACGGATTACAGGAGACATGATATGGGAATTGTCCGAAAAACGGCGGTCAGCCGGCCGACTGCCCGAAGCAGCGCGTGAAAACCCGTGCGGCGTTCGCGCTTGTAGCGTCAGCAGCCTGCGCGGCAGGCACGCCGTAGCACTCCGCGACCTTTGCGAGCACGTATCTCAGGAAGGAGCTTTCGTTGCGCCGCCCGCGCACTGGGACGGGAGCCATGCAGGGTGAATCGGTTTCAAGCACTATCCTGCCAAGAGGCACGGAACGCAGCACCTCGGGCAGGCGCGAGTTCCTGAACGTCAGAGCCCCGCCGATGCCGAGCATGAAACCGGGGAAGGACAGGAGCTCGGCGGCCTCCTTTTCGTTGCCGGTGAAACAATGGAACACGCCGCCTGCCCGCACGGCACACCCGCCCGTGACACGGACGTTTTCAGACGTGTCAGGCGTAATCTTGAACGTAACTGTACCTTTA
>CAZLLM010000163.1:0-4395 GCA_964560405.1 uncultured Prevotella sp. | reverse complement strand
CATGCCTTGGCGTGGAAAATAGCGCAAAGTCCGAAAACAGAGAAACTTTACATCGCTCCTGGCAATGCCGGCACAAGCGGTGTGGGGGAAAACGCCCTCCTCAGCCTGAACGACTTCGCCGAAATAGGCCGCTTCGTGAAAAGCAATGCAATCGATATGCTCGTAGTCGGGCCCGAAGTGCCGCTTGTGAACGGAATTGCCGACTACTTCCGCGAAGACCCATGCTTGAAAGCCGTAAAGGTAATCGGTCCCTCACGCGCCGGCGCGCAGCTCGAGGGGAGCAAGGATTTCGCCAAACGCTTCATGCGCAGGCATGGCATCCCGACGGCTGCGTACCGCACTTTCGGCGGAGCCGACACGGACGAGGGCGTTGCGTTCCTCAAAACGCTGAACCCGCCTTTCGTGCTGAAAGCCGACGGTCTGGCGGGAGGGAAAGGCGTCCTCATAATCCCCGGCCTTGAAGAGGCGGAAAGGGAGCTGCGCAGCATGCTTGGCGGAAAGTTCGGCAGAGCCTCATCACAGGTGGTGATAGAAGAATACCTCGACGGCACAGAATGCTCCGTGTTCGCCCTCACCGACGGCAGGCACTACAAAATCCTGCCGGAAGCAAAGGACTACAAGCGCATCGGAGAGCATGACACAGGCCTCAACACAGGCGGAATGGGCAGCGTGTCGCCCGTGCCTTTCGCCAGCGCGGAATGGATGAGTAAAGTGGAAGAACGCATTGTCCGCCCCACCGTCGAAGGACTGGCCGAAGAGCATATCGACTACCGCGGCTTCATTTTCTTCGGCCTCATCAACGTGAAAGGCGAACCTATGGTGATTGAATACAACTGCCGCATGGGCGACCCCGAAACCGAAACCGTGATGCTGCGCCTGAAAAGCGACATCGTAGACCTCTTTGAAGGCGTAGCGGCAGGAGACCTCGACAAACGCCGCGTTGAAACCGACCCGCGCGCCGCCGTATGCGTAATGCTCGTGTCGGGCGGCTATCCCGGAAAATACGGCGAAGGCTTCGGGATAAACGGGCTCGGCAGCGTGAAAAACAGCATACTGTTCCACGCCGGAACCGCCCTCAGCAACGGCCGCACCGTTACGGCGGGAGGCCGCGTGCTCGCCGTCTCCTCTTACGGCAAAGACAGGGCCGAGGCGCTGGCGCGGTCGATGGAAGCAGCGGCGCGGATAGAATACGAGGGGAAATACTTCCGCTCCGACATAGGGCAGGACTTGTAAACGCCGTGCCGCCTCCCAGCCGCGCCGCCGCGAAAAGCGGAATAAGGCATCCCGTCATCCGCCGCTGCATGCCGGACGCATCTCGGAAGATGTCCTGAATGTTTTGAAATACGTCAGAAGATATAAAAAATGCGAGGAATACATTCTGAAATATGTCCGGCTTGCGCGGGGAGCGTTTCGGAGTCAGTCATGGCGGGCGCAGTACGGGCTGCCGCCCTGCCGGTGCGGTAATCTTCAATCGGCTGCATGATGAATGACAGGGGGCTGCGATACCGTATCATCACCGCTAACGCCACGCTGTTCGCGTCGTTTGCGGCGGCTTCCTTGTCGTGGTGGGCGGCCGCCGGGGATGGCTTTTCTTTCCGGTCGGCAGGCGGCCTCGCCGCGACTGCGGCTGTCGCATACATTCTCGCGGAAACGAACAACCGCCACACCTTGCTACGGGTGCGCTCGATGTCGCTACCCGCGACGTTCCTCCTGCTTTCGGGCGCGCTTACGTTCCTCCACCCTCTCAGCCTTGGATATGTGCCCGAAGTCTGCTGGGCCGCCGCGCTGCCGGTATTGTTCCAATGCTACCAGAACCGCGAAGCGCAGGCATACGTCTTCTACCTGTTCCTGCTCGTCGGCGTCGGCGCGCTCGTCTTCCCGCAGATGCTGCTCCTCACGCCGTTCCTGCTTTTCTCAGTGGCGGCGCAGATGCGGGCGATGACGCTGCGCGCGTTTTTTGCGGCCGTGATAGGGGCCGCGCTGCCCTTTGCGCTGCGCGAAACGTACCTTATGCTCGCGGGAAGCGGCACAATGGCGTATGACTTCTGGGAGAGGCTGCGCTATTTCCCGAAGCCGGACTACGCCGCGGCCGGCGGATGCCGCCTCGTGTCTTTCGCGACGGTGGCTTTGCTGGCCGCTTGCGCGGCGGCGCACTTCGCCCGCGCCAAGTTCAACGATAAGATACGCACCCGGTCGCTGTACTATGCCGTCATGACGGGAGAGCTCGGCATAACAGCGCTGCTTGCGGCGCGGCCCGGCGAGTTCGACACGATATTCCGCCTGTTCGCGCTAAACAGCGCGCCGCTCATCGCCCACCACCTGACTTTCGCCGAGGGGAAGTCGGGGAACATATATTTCTGCACCGCGCTGGCGCTGATCCTGCTCCTCGCCGCCTGCAACATACAGGGCATAAACGCAACACTGTGGGGGATCTTGCCCAATATCTGAGCGGCTGCGGCTACGCAGGCATGTTTGCCGCGGCGTTTTTGGCGGGGAGCTTCCTGCCTTTCAGCTCCGAGGCTGTAATGGCGGCCTTGCAGCTGGCCGGGCTTCCCGCCCTGCCTCTGTTCGTATGGGGCACGCTCGGCAACACGCTGGGGAGCTGCTTCAACTACTGGCTCGGAAGCATGGGCGACATCCGCCTGATAGAGAAATACGCGCACGTGCGGCAGGACAGGCTGGAGAAGCAGCGGCACCTGGCCGCCAGGTACGGCCCTGCGATGGGGCTGCTGTCGTGGATCCCCATACTCGGGACGGTGATAACCGTCGCGCTCGGGCTGATGCGCGTAAGTTTCTGGCCCACGCTGCTCGCGATTGCAGCCGGGAAAGCACTCCGCTACGCATTCGTCGTATCCGTTGTTTCCGAAATATGACATACCAAGCCCTTATGCGCAAACTGACAATCCTCGCCGCCCTCGCCCTCCTCCTCGCCGCCTGCGCAGGCGGCGGCAGGGACAGGCGGCCCGCCGTTACGGTAAGCATCGAGCCATACCGCTATTTCGCAGACCAGGTGTCCGGCGGGCGTTTCAGGACCGCGGCCCTCGTGCCGCGCACAAGCGACCCCGAAAGCTACGAGCCCGCCGCGCAGCAGATTATCGACCTCATGGACAGCCGCGCCTACCTCGCCTCGGGATACCTGGGCTTCGAGACCGTGAGCCTCCGGCGGATAGCGGAAGAGAACCCCGGCCTGAAAGTCTGCAACCTCGCGGACGGCATAGAGACCATCCGCGGCGACGGCGGCGGCATCGACCCGCACGTCTGGCTCTCGCCGCGAAACGCCGAAGTGATCGCCGCCAACATCTGCGCCGCGTTCTGCGAGCTCGACCCCGCCGACAGCGCGGGCTACAAGGCGCGCGCCGCGAAGCTCGTGCGGCGTATCCGCAGCGTAGACAGGCGCATCCGCGAGCTGACCGGCGGCCTGGAGCGCCGCACGTTCATCATCTACCACCCGGCGCTGGCTTACTTCGCAAAAGACTACGGGCTGCGGCAGCTCCCCGTGTGCGCAGGAGGGAAAGAAGCCTCGCCGTCGCACCTGCGCAGACTTCTCACGCAAAGCCGCGCCGAAGGCGCGAGGACGCTTTTCGTGCAGAAACAGTTCCCGTCGGACGTGGCGGAACGGATAGCGCGCGACTCCGGCGCGGACATAGTGGAAATCAACCCCCTCGCCTACCGGTGGGACGAGGAAATGCTATCGATAGCCGAAAGCCTGGCGGAATGAGCGGCGTTATACTGAAAGCGAGCGGAGTGTCGGCGGGCTACGGCGGCAGGGCTGCCGTCGAAGGCGTCAGCCTCGAAGTGCGCGCCGGCAGCTTCATCGGCGTCACCGGCCCCAACGGAGGCGGGAAGACCACACTGCTCAAAGTCATCCTCGGGCTGCTGCCCCCGCTGGAAGGCCGCGTGGAATACTTCCGCGGCGGAAAGCCTTGCGGCGGCCTCCGCGCAGGATACATGCCGCAGCAAGCGCAAATCGACAGGCAGTTCCCCATGACCGTCCGCGAAATGGTGATGTCGGGGATGATAGCGGAAAGGCGCCCGCTGCGGGGCTTCACCGAAGAGCAGAGGCGGCGCGCCGCGGCGGTGGAGGAGAAGCTCGGGCTGGGCGGAATCGCCCGCAGGCCCGTCGGGCAGCTGAGCGGCGGGCAGCTGCAGCGCGCCTTGCTGGGGCGCGCCGTCGTCTCGGAGCCCGAGCTTCTCGTGCTTGACGAGCCGGACGCCAGCCTCGACAGCGCCTCAGCGCGGTGGCTCTGCCCGATGCTCGAGGAAATGAACGGCAGGTGCGCCGTGATAATGGTGAGCCACGACATCGGGGCGATAGCCCGCTGCGCGAAAAGCGCCTTCCGCGTGAACCGCCGCCTTGCGCCGTACGTCCCGCCGGGCGGCTTCCGGCGGGGAGGC
>CAZLLM010000162.1:0-4396 GCA_964560405.1 uncultured Prevotella sp. | reverse complement strand
ATTTAAATGTTACCTTTGCTCCAAATAAGCAATCCAAATCAACAAAACCATGTCTAAAAGAACTAACATCGCCTTGGCGATACTCAGCGTGGCGGCTTTCGGTTCCTGCAGCAAAATGGGGCCTCTGACCGCCGACAACTTCACCGTAACGCCTTCGCCTATGGTAGCCGAAGCCGGCAACGTGGACGTAACGATCAACGGCCGATTCCCTGAAAAATACATGAAGCGCAAGGCCGTAGTGACCGTAACGCCGGTACTCAAATACGCGGGACAGTCAGCAGACGGGCAAAGTGCCACGTTCCAAGGGGAGAAGGTGGAAGGCAACAACCAGACCGTATCCTATAAGATTGGCGGGAACTACACTATGAAGAGTTCGTTCAAATATGTGCCCGACATGCTGAAGAGCGAGCTTTACCTCACTTTCGACGCCAAGAAAGGCAGGAAGACCGTAATCATCCCGGAAGTGAAAGTGGCAGACGGTGTCATCGCCACCAGCGAGCTGCTCAGGCGCACTGTCGCGAGCGCCAGTCCGGCTACCGCTCCCGACGCTTTCGAACACGTGATAGCGCAGAAACAGGAAGCGAGCATCAACTTCCTTATACAGCAGGCGAAGATACGCAACTCCGAGCTGAAGAAAACCTCCGTGCAGGACTTCGTTCAGACGCTGCGCGACATCAAAGCCGACCAAAACCGCAAAGGCCTCAGCAACGTGGAAATATCGGCGTACGCTTCGCCTGACGGCGGCGTCGAGCTCAACGACGAACTCGCCGCGCAACGCGAGAGCACTACGAAAGACTACCTTGACAACGTGCTCAAGGAGCAGGAGATTGAAACCAACGTCGACGCAAAGTATACGGCGGAAGACTGGGAGGGCTTCCAGGAACTCGTCTCGGCTTCCAACATACAAGACAAGGAAGTGATCCTCCGCGTGCTCTCAATGTACACAGACCCTGAGCAGCGCGAGCAGCAAATCAAGAACATATCCTCCGCGTTCCGCGAGCTCGCCGATGAAATCCTCCCGCAGCTCCGCCGTTCCCGCCTGACCATCAACTACGAGCTCATAGGCCGCAGCGATGACGAGATACAAGCGCAGTTCAAGAGCGACGCTTCGCAGCTCTCCCTCGAAGAGCTGCTGTATGCGACCACGCTCACCGAAAGCCCGGAGGAACAGGAAATGATACTCAAGAAAGCCGCCGAACTCCATTCCGGCGACTACCGCGCTTACAACAACCTCGCCGCCATTTCTTACAGCAAAGGCGACCTGAACGCGGCGAAGAACTATCTGACAAAAGCAAACGGCATAAAGGCGAACAACCCCGAAAGCAGCGTGAACCTCGGCCTGATAGAGCTTGCCAACGGCAATGTGGAAGAAGCGGAGAACTACATGACGAAAGGCAACGGGGCGAACAACTACAACGAGGCACTCGGAAATCTGGAGATAGCCAAAGGCAACTACGCGCAGGCCGTCAGCTATTTCAAAGGCGTCAACTCCAACAGCGCGGCTCTCGCGCAGATACTTTCGAAAGACTACGACAGCGCAGCCAAGACACTCGCGCAAGTTAAGAATCCCGACGCGACCACAAGCTATCTGAAAGCCATCGCAGCCGCACGCACCGGCGACAAAGCCTCGGCACTCGGCAGCCTGAAAGAGGCCGTGTCGAAAGACAGCTCCTACGCTTCCTACGGCGCGAAAGACTTGGAGTTCGCACAGTTCGCAAACGACGCAGAGTTCCAGGACATAGTAAAATAACAAAAGCCATAAGTAAGTAAGAATGCACATTCGCGCATCTTACTCTCTTGCCACACTGCTGCTGGCCGCCCTCGCGGCCGGCTGCGGTGTTTCTAAGGACAAGTTCCGGCTTAGCGGCAAATTCAAGCACCTGCATTCGGCCGACATATACATCTTCTCCGAAGAAGGGCGCGACACAATCCGGATTGAGGGGGGAAGGTTTGTTTACGAGAAAAAAACAGACCGTCCCGTCATACTCACGATACAATACCCGAACTTCGCGGAGCTGAAAATAGTCGCGGAGCCGGGGAAAGAGACCAGATTCACCGCCGACGCATCCGACCTGACGCAAACAAGGCTTAGCGGGACGGAAGAAAACGAGCTCCTGAGCGATTTCTATTACGCGACAGGCAACAAAAGCGAGAAAGAAGCCAAGACGGCCGCCGCGAAGTTCATAAACGGAAACCCCGCTACGCTCGCCGCCGAAGCCGTCTTCCGCGCATATTTCGCGAACGACAAGAACGCCGACGCGAGACTTTCGCTCAAGCTCCTGGATGTCATCCTAAAAAACCAGCCGCACAACGTTTCCCTAAGCAACCTCGCCGGGAGACTGAGGCCTTATCTGCAAACAGCGCCGGGAAACAAGATGCCCGGCTTCGAGGCCGTCTCATGGAAGGGCGACACCATTTCCGACAAGGATTTCAAAGGCAGATACCTGCTCATGTATTTCTGGGCCTCGTGGCAATACGAAAGCTTCCAGCAGGCGCGCGGCCTGAAAAAATTAGTCTCCCCTTACCGCGACAGGATAGGCGTAGTCTGCGTCAATATGGATTACAACTACAACAGCTTCCTGAACACCATCCGCCGCGATTCCCTGCCAGAATACAATATCTGCGAGAAAAAAGCATGGTCTTCGTCGCTGGCAAGGCTGGCGGGGTTGACGCATCTGCCGGGAAACCTGCTCGTGTCGCCCGAGGGGAAGATAATAGCCCGCGACCTCGAGCTCGCCGACCTGCGCAGGCGCGTTTCGTCGCTGATGGAACAAAAGTAGCGCCGCCATGCTCGTCAAGCTTTTCACAGCGGCGGTAAACGGCCTTGACGTGCGCACCGTCGAGACGGAGGTGAACCTCTCGAAAGGGGCGAAGTTCAGCCTGGTAGGCCTGCCCGACAGCACCGTCCGCGAAAGCTACTACCGCATAAAGACCGCGCTTCAGAACTCCGGCTACGTGCTTCCCACAAACCAGATCACGATAAACCTCGCCCCCGCCGACATCAGGAAAGAAGGCTCCGGCTACGACCTGCCCCTCTCCGTCGGCATCCTGGCGGCGCAGGGCGCGGTGGACAAAAACAGCCTGCGCGGATACATGTTCGCGGGCGAGCTGGGGCTTGACGGCTCGCTGCGCCCCATACGCGGCGCACTGCCCATAGCGATACACGCCAGGGCGGGCAGGTTCGAAGGGCTTGTCGTCCCCGAAGCCAACGCGCGCGAAGCGGCGGCGGTGGACACGCTGAAAGTCTACGGGGCGAAAGACCTGCGCGAGGTGGCAGGCTTCCTTAACGGGAAGCTGGAGATAAGCCCCACGGAAGTCAGCACCCGCGAAGAGTTCTACGCGCGCTGCATGGAGTGCGGCCCCGACTTTTCCGATGTCCGCGGACAGGAAAACGTGAAGCGCGCATTCGAAGTGGCCGCCGCCGGCGGGCACAACGTGCTCCTCGTAGGCAGCCCCGGATGCGGGAAGTCCATGATGGCAAAGCGGCTGCCGGGCATCCTGCCCCCGCTCTCGCTTTCCGAAAGCCTTGAAACGACGCAGATACACTCCATCGCCGGAATACTCGGAGACGCGGCGCCGCTCGTGGCGGCGAGGCCGTTCCGCAGCCCCCACCACACAATCTCCGACGCGGCGCTGATAGGCGGCGGCACCAGCTTCATGCCCGGAGAGATAAGCCTCGCCCACAACGGAGTGCTCTTCCTCGACGAGCTGCCCGAATTCAGCCGCAGCGCCCTCGAAGCCCTGCGGCAGCCGCTCGAAGACCGCGCGGTCAGCATAACGCGCACGAAATACAGCGTCACCCTGCCGTGCTCCTTCATGCTCGTCGCCTCAATGAACCCCTGCCCGTGCGGTTACTACAACCACCCCGCACGACGGTGCGTATGCTCGCCGGGACAGATACAGCGCTACATGAGCCGCGTCTCAGGCCCCCTGCTCGACAGGATAGACATACAGGTGGAAGTCACCCCCGTGCCTTTCGAAGACCTCGCGCGCATCCCGCGGGGAGAGGCGAGCGCGAGCATGCGCGCCCGCGTCGCCCGAGCCCGGGCCGTCCAGCAGGAGCGTTACAGGAAATGCAAGGGCGTGCACTGCAACGCCCAGCTTTCCAGCAGCCTCGTCCGCGCCTGCGCCGAGCCCGACAGCGAGGGGAAGAGCCTGCTCAGCGCGGCCATGGAGCGTCTGGGGCTTTCGGCCCGCGCATACGAAAGGATACTCAAAGTGGCGCGGACCATCGCCGATCTCGGCGGCAGCCCCGACGTGCGCTCGCCGCATATAGCCGAAGCGATAGGATACCGCAACCTCGACCGCTCCACATGGGGCGAATGACCCCGCAGTACAGCCTCAAACCGCCCCGCGACGCGGCGAAAAAAGACGGAAACCTGCTGAAACCGCCGCC
>CAZLLM010000161.1:0-4421 GCA_964560405.1 uncultured Prevotella sp. | reverse complement strand
AGAGAGTTAAAACACTCTTATATGAGAGTTGACATGAGATTATAAGAGAGTTGGGAATCCTCTTGCGGCACCCTTTCGTGGGCGGGGCGGAGGGCCTGCCGGGCGGGGGCTGGGCGCGGTTTTATGCGGCGGCGCAAGGCGAGGAAAATAAAATTAGTTACCTTTGCAGCCGGAACAAAAAAGACAAAGGAATTGAAAACGTTTGAAGAACTCGGCCTGATCCCGGAACTCGTGAAGGCGATAGACGAATTGGGGTATGAATCGCCCATGCCTATACAAGAGGAGGTGATCCCCTACCTGCTGGGCGAGGGGAATGACGTGATAGCCCTCGCCCAGACGGGGACTGGCAAGACGGCCGCCTACGGGCTGCCGCTTTTGCAGAAGATCAGGCAGGAGGATGTGTGCGTGCAGGCCGTGGTGATCAGCCCCACGCGCGAACTGTGCCTGCAAATAGCGGGCGATTTGAAGGATTACTCCAAGTATCTCAGCCAGGTGCGTGTGCTGGCCGTTTACGGCGGGGCCGACATCGCGAGCCAGATGCGCGCCCTGCGCCGCGGGGTGCATATAATAGTGGCCACGCCCGGCCGCCTGATAGACCTCATGGAGCGCGGGGCCGCCACGCTCGACAAGGTGGAGAACGTCGTGCTTGACGAGGCTGACGAGATGCTTGACATGGGCTTCTCGGAAAGCATCGACCGCATACTCGAAGACGTCCCCAAGGACCGCAACACGCTCCTCTTCTCCGCCACGATGAGCAGGGAGATAGAGAAAATAGCCCGCAATTACCTTAACGACCCGAAGGAGATCGTGGTGGGTTCGCGCAACGAGGGGGCGGAGAAGGTGAACCATGAGTATTACCTTGTCCACGCGCGCGACAAATACGCCGCGCTCAAGCGCATAGTAGACTATTACCCGCGCATTTACGCCATAGTATTCTGCCGCACCCGCATGGAGACGCAGGAGGTGGCCGACAAGCTGATACAGGACGGCTACAACGCCGAGGCTCTGCACGGGGAGCTGTCGCAGGCGCAGCGGGACCTTACCATGCAGAAGTTCCGCCAGAAGCGCGTCCAGCTGCTTGTTGCCACCGACGTGGCCGCCCGCGGGCTTGACGTGGACGACCTGACGCACGTGATCAACTACGGCTTCCCTGACGACGTGGAATACTACACCCACCGCAGCGGGCGCACCGGGCGCGCTGGGAAGCGCGGCACGAGCATCTGCATCGTGCATCTGCGCGAGAAGGGCAAGATACGCCAGATAGAGAAGACGATAGGGAAGGAATTCGTAAGATGCCACCTGCCCTCGCCTAAGGACATCTGCGCCAAGCAGCTTTTCCATGTGATAGACCGCCTGGAGCGTACTGAGGTGGACGAGGAGCAGATAGCCCCGTTCATGGACGAGGTTATGCGCAAACTCGACTGGATGGACAAGGAAGACGTGGTGAAGCGCCTTGTGTCTTCCGCCTTCGGGCGGTTCGTGGCTTATTACGCCAACGCGCCGCAGATAGAGGAGCCCGACGAGAGAAGCCCGCGCGAAGGGCGCGAGCGCGGGGAGCGCGGCGAGAGGAGGCAGCGCCAGCGCGGCGAGGGGCGCCGCGGCGGGGCGGTGCAGGCGGAGAAAGGCTTCAGGCGCCTTTTCATAAACGTGGGCAAACGCGACAACGTGTACGCGAGGGAGATTATCGGCCTCATCAACAAATACGTGAGGGGCAACGTGGAAATAGGGCGCATAGACCTTACCGCCAACTGCTCTTTCTTTGAAGTGCCTGAGGAGGCGGCCGGAGCTGTGCTGAGGGCCTTTGACAACGCCAGCCTGCACGGGCGCCGCATTGTCGTGGACGATGCCGACGGCGCCGGCGCAAAGCATTCTTCGCAGGGCTTCCGGCACGGCAGGGGCGACGCGCCCGGCCGCCGCAGGAGAGGGGCGGACCGTGAGCCGCGGAACTCCGGAAACGACGGCGAAAGAGGGGGAAAATACGGGAAAGACGACTGGAAGCGGTTTTTCAGCTGACACGGGCCGGACTGCCGGCACGCATTTCAAAACCAGCCTGACGCATTTCGAAATCACAAGGACACAGTCTCAATCACGCGCCTGCGGAATGAAACGGCGGGCGGCTTATGACATGAAGCGAACGGGAACGCGCCGGAATGACAAGGGGACGGGACGGGCGGCCTTGCCGCTCCTGCTGGCGGCGGCGCTGCTGGCCGCGTCCGCTGACGGGCGGGCGCAGCGGGTGAACTTCAGGGTCGGCGGCGGCCTCGCGTCCCACTACGGCGGCGGCACGCGCAGCGTAGGCGCGCTGAAATTGGGCGTGTCTTACGAGCATGAGCTTCCGGGGAACTTCAGCATAGAGCCGGGGGCGTACTTCTGCGTCAAGGGCTACAAGGACAAGGACGAGACCGTGTTCATGCGCGACGAGGACGGCAATATCGTCTATGATGATGACGGCAACGCGCTGACCGGGCTGAAGAACACTACTACGAACGCGAACTACGTGGAGATTCCTGTCTTATTCAACTATTACCTGGAAGTCTCGCCCCTGCACTACCTCTGTTTCTCCGCCGGGCCTTACGCGGCCTGCGGCGTGGGCGGCAGGAGGAAGGTGCGCGGCGACACCGACAAGGAAGAGGGGGAGCGCTTCTTCTACGCGAAGAAGACTTTCAAGGAGGAGGGCGTCCGCCGCTTCGACGGCGGGGTTACCGCCGGCGTCGCCTACGAGTTCAGCCGGATGTTCGCCGTCGGCGTAGAGGCCGACTTCGGCGTATTCCGCTTCAACCGCGGCGGCGCGAAGAACATAGCGGGGATAATGACGTTCACTTACAAGCTCCGCACGGGCGACTGACGGGCTGCGGGCGGGGCGCGGGACAAACGAAAACAACGATTTGCCGTGAGCGGTTTTCTGTTGAACCATCTGTGGGAGGCGTGTGCCATAGCCGCGCTCCTGTTCCTGTCTGCCGAGATTGCAGCCGGCGATTTCTCCATGGTGTGCCTGGCCATAGGGGCCGCCGTCTCCGCTGTCGCGGCCCTGTGCGGCGCGGGCCTGTACGCCGTGGTCTGCATTTTCGCGCTGGCCTCCTTGGCGTGCATATTCTTCCTGCGCCCGCCGGTGCTGCGCCGCCTCCGTTCCCGCCGCAGCGGGCGCAAGAGCAACGCCGAAGCCCTGATAGGGCGGCGCGGCGTGGTGCGCGAGGCCATCCCAGCGGGCGGGGCGGGCTATGTGGCGATTGACGGCGACATGTGGAGGAGCGTCTCGGCTGACGGGGGCGGCATACCGGCAGGCACGGCCGTCGAAGTGCTCTCGCTCGAAAGCATCGTACTCACCGTAAAACCTTTAACCAAATAAAACCTCAAGACAATGTTCTACTTACTTGTCGCACTCGTAGTCCTCGCCGTGATAATCATCTCGAAGAGCATCACCATCGTGTCGCAGAGCGAGACGATCATAATAGAGAGGCTGGGACGCTACCACGCCACGCTCAAGCCGGGCGTGAACATTATCGTGCCGTTCATCGACAAAGCCAAGGTCACAGTGGCCATGCGCAACGGCCGCTACCACTACACGTCGACAATCGACCTGCGCGAGCAGGTTTACGACTTCGACAAGCAGAACGTCATCACCAAGGACAACGTGCAGACCCAGATCAACGCGCTGCTGTACTTCCAGATTGTCGACCCGTTCAAGGCCGTCTACGAAATAAACAACCTCCCCAACGCCATCGAGAAGCTCACGCAGACCACCTTGCGCAACATAATAGGCGAACTGGAGCTGGACGAGACGCTCACCTCACGCGACACGATAAACACCAAGCTGCGCGTAGTGCTTGACGACGCCACGAACAAGTGGGGGATAAAGGTGAACCGGGTGGAGCTGCAGGACATCACGCCCCCGCAGACCGTCCTACAGGCGATGGAAAAGCAGATGCAGGCGGAGCGCAACAAGCGCGCCGAGATACTCAACAGCGAAGGCGAGAAGCAGAGCGCCATCCTCAAGTCGGAAGGCGAGAAGATGGCGACGATAAACCGCGCCGAAGCCGACAAGCAGCGCGAGATACTCAACGCCGAAGGCCTCGCCGCCGCCAAAGTAAGGCAGGCCGAAGCCGAGGCCAAAGCCATAGAGCTCATAACGGAAGCCGTAGGCAAAAGCGCCAACCCCGCCAGCTACCTCCTCGCGCAGCAATACATAAGGATGATGCGCGAAGTGGCCGAAGGCGACAAGACGAAGACTGTCTACCTGCCCTACGAGGCCACGAACCTGCTCGGCTCGATAGGCTGCATAAAGGAGCTGTTCAAGCCCTGAAGACCGTGCGGGGAGGCCGCGGGCCCCTGAAAAACGGCTTCCGCGAGGCCTCGGAAAGCGGTTTTCGCAACTTGCTGATAATCAAAGGTTATAAGAAAATGCCAATTGTCTTATAATCTCA
>CAZLLM010000160.1:0-4457 GCA_964560405.1 uncultured Prevotella sp. | reverse complement strand
TCCTTGTACTTCGCCGACACTATAAAGTCTATCGCGCTGTTTTTGTCCGGAAACCTCTTTGTAAATTCGGAATAAGTCATTATATCAGCTTCGTTTTCGATTACGATGCAAAGATCAGCATTGTTTTTGAATTATGTAAGACTAAAGTAGATAACACCTTCTAAAGATTATGCGACGAGTTTTCCCTGTGACGCGAGTTCAGGTGTCATCTTCGGGTTGCTGTGCGCCGTGCAACTGCAAAAAAAGGTTTCGGCCGCGGGCTTTGCCTATTATTTCCTGAAGTCTTTCGAGGGAGGCGGCACTTATGCGTTTAAAGCTGCCTAACTCACGAAGCAATTGCGTTTTGGTTTGTTTTCCTACACCTTTTATGTTGTCCAGTTCCGACGAGAGCTGACGTTTGCTGCGTTTTGTGCGATGGAATGTGATAGCGAAGCGGTGGACTTCGTTCTGCATATTCGTTAAAACCTTGAACAATGCGCTTTCTTGCTTAAGGCCTATCACGGCGGGCGGGAAGCCGTACAGCAGTTCGTGCGTGCGGTGACGGTTGTCTTTGGCAAGACCAGCGATAGGTATGCTGAGGTGCAGTGTGTCTTCCACAATTTGCCTGACGACCTCCATCTGCCCTTTTCCGCCGTCGGTGATTATAAGGTCAGGGAGGGGAAGACCGTCTTCGACAGCACGGCCGTAACGGCGGGACACAACTTCTTTCATTGAAGCATAGTCGTCGGAGCCGACAACTGTGCGGATGTTATATTTGCGATACTCCTTTTTCGCCGGTTTTAGTTTTTCGAACACCACGCAGGCGGCAACGGCATCGCCGCCTGCGATGTTGGAGTTGTCGAAAAGTTCAATGCGCAATGGCGGGTCGGGAAGTTTCAGCAGGCTTTGGATTTCTTTCATCAGACGCATGCTTCGTTGCTCAGGATTCAGTTTTTCGGCTTGTCTCAGCCTGTCGAACTTGTATTCTTTAACGTTGAGTTGTGAAAGTTTAAGCAGTTTGTGCTTGTCGCCACGCTGAGGAATAGTGAATGTTACGCCCTCCATATCAAAGCCGGGTTCGAAAGGCACGATTATCTCGCGGGCGCGACTGCCATAACGGTTGCGCATTTCGGTTATGCCCAGTGCCAGCAGTTCCTCATCGGTTTCGCCTAACTTTTTTCGGTACTCAAAGGTGAACGCTTGGTTTATCATTCCTTGTGTAACGTGCATATAATTGACGAAGGCGGAACTGTCATCGCTTTCAATGGAAAAAACATCAATGTTGTTCACGATGTTCGAAACTACTTCGCTCTTGTTTCGGTAGTTTTCCAGAAGCAGGTATTTCCGTTTGAGGACTTGCGCGTCTTCGAAGCGGAGTTGTTCCGCCAACTCCTGCATTTCCTCACGCAGTTGCAGCTGTAATCCTTTGGTGTTGCCGCGCAAAATTTCGCGAGAGGCCTCAATCTGTTTCATATAATCGGCGTACGACTGCTTTCCTATGCAGGGAGCGGCGCAGTTTCGGATGTGATATTCGAGGCAAGGCTTGTTTTTGCCAGTGTCTGCGTCGCATTGACGAATTGTAATGCGGCAGGGACGCGGATGGCAGATGTTTTTAATTATGTCAAGCAGGGCGTACATAGTAGGCGCGTGGCTGTATGGCCCGAAATACTCCCAGCCGTTGTGCAGTCGGCGGCGCGTGCTGAATATTCTGGGATATTCTTCATTAGTTATGCAAATCGAGGGGAAGGTCTTGTCGTCTTTTAGAAGAACGTTGTAATGCGGCTTGTAATGTTTTATAAGATTATTTTCAAGTAAGAGAGCGTCTTCCTCGGTGTTTACGACAATATATTTTATATCGCGTATTTTGCTGACCAAAATGCGAGTCTTAATGTTATCCTGCTCTCGTGTGAAATACGAGTTTACTCTACGCTTTAATTTCTTGGCTTTGCCCACGTAAATAATCTCCCCCTTTTCGTCAAGGTATTGGTAACAGCCCGGCGAATCGGGAAGGCTGTCAATGATGCCTTTCAGATATTTCTGCAGTTTGTCTTTTTCCTCTTTCTGCATGAACAGGGTATTAATAGGTCTCTTTGTTGGTGGGGTTAATCAGCGACAGAAACATGATTTCTTCTGGCAGCAAGTTGCGCCCGTACAACCTTTCGCTAGTGAGTTCAAAGCGGCGTTCTCCATATTTTGCTTGACTTGAATGGGACGACGGGGTTGTATGCGACAAGAAAAATCATTTGTGGCTTGGGAATATTGCGCAATGGTTGGAAATATTTTCAGTAGTCATAACCAAAGTTTTAAGGTGTGGACTGTCTTGTTTTGTTTCACGTGGAACGCCATCGCTGGCATTTCACCGAACTTGGATTTTCGCAGACCGTTTGTGCTGTGAAGCCGCTCTACTTTAAAGCATAAGGGACATATTTTATCTTCGCTTGTATCTGAGGCTTTCGCTTTTTGCGCGGGCTGCGCTTCTCATCGTTTCAAGAGAATCATCAAGATGCTTATATCGCTTGGAGATATTCCGGGAATACGGCTCGCTTCAGCAAGTGTATCGGGGTTTATCCTTTCAAGTTTTTGTCGTGCTTCTATCGAGAGTTGCGAGATTTTCGGATAGTCGAATTTCCCTTTTATCTTTATGTCTTCGATGCGCTGTGCTTTGTCGGCGAGTTTGCGCTCGCGTTCGATATATCCTTTGTATTTTATTTTTACTTCGGCAGCCTCCACTGTTTCGTGATTTGTGCCGTTTTCATCGCTAATAAGCTCTTTCAACGGTTCGATAAAATAAGAAAGTTTTTCTATTGTAATCTGCGGCCGGTTTATGAGTTCCGAAATCTTCTCGGAGTATGTTATCGGTGTCGTGCCGAGTTTTTCGAGAATAACGTTGATTTCTCGCGGACGGACAGTTGTTGTTTCGCAATATTCTGTTATGCGCCGCATCATTTCTTGTTTTCGGAGGAATACATTGTAGCGTGCGTCGTCGGCAAGCCCTATGTCGCGTGCTTTCTGCGTGAGTCTGTCGTCGGCATTGTCTTGGCGCAGCAGAATGCGGTATTCCGCGCGCGATGTGAACATTCTGTAAGGCTCGTCAACGCCTTTCGTTACGAGGTCGTCTATAAGAACTCCGATGTAGGCATCATCGCGGCGCAGCGTGAAAGGTTCGCGGCGCAGCGTTTTCAAGGCTGCGTTGATACCGGCTATTATTCCTTGTCCGGCAGCCTCTTCGTAACCGGTCGTGCCGTTCACCTGACCCGCCAAATACAGGTTTTCCACCATTTTCGATTCGAGCGTGTGAAAAAGCTGCGTAGGGTCGAAGAAGTCGTATTCAATCGCGTAGCCCGGACGGTATGCCTGCGCGTTTTCCAGGCCTTTTATCCGTCTTATTGCTTCAAGCTGCACGCCTATCGGCAGGCTTGAGGAGAAACCGTTGAGGTAGAGTTCGTTGGTGTCTGTGCCTTCAGGCTCGAGGAACAGAGGATGCCTGTCGCGTCCGGGGAAAGTAACGAGTTTTGTTTCAATGCTCGGGCAATATCTTGGGCCGATGCTTTGTATCTGTCCGTTGTAAAGCGGCGAGTCGGGCAGTCCGCGCCGCAGGATTTCATGTACGTCGGGATTTGTGGAGCAAATCCAGCATTTCAACTGCGGCAGCGGCCTCTGTCGCGAGATGTAGGAGAAACGGTGAAAGTCGTTTTCGCCGTCCTGTTCGGCCAGTGCGGAAAAGTCTACGGTGCGCGCGTCAAGGCGCGGGGGCGTGCCGGTTTTCATGCGGCCGCGGCGGATGCCGTGCCGGGAAATTGATTCTGCGAGACGCGGCGCTGGGGGTTCGGCGCACCGACCGCCGGGCATTTTCCGCCGCCCGATGTGCATAAGGCCGTTAAGGAATGTGCCTGCGGTGATAATTACGGCCTTTGATGCCAGACATACGTCCCACACCGTGTGAACCCCTTTCGCCTTGCCGCTTTCCACGAGCAGCTCGTCTGCCTGATCCTGCCAGATAGTCAGGTTGGGAGTGTTTTCGAGTACGCGTCGCCATTCGAGGCTGTACTTCCTGCGGTCGCATTGAGAGCGCGGACTCCATACTGCCGGCCCTTTCGAGCGGTTCAGCATCCGGAACTGAACGGCCGTGTTGTCAGTAATTATGCCGGTCTGCCCTCCGAGAGCGTCCACTTCTCTCACAATCTGCCCTTTGGCAATTCCGCCTATTGCCGGGTTGCAACTCATCTGGGCTATCTTGTCCATGTCCATCGTAACGAGGCACGTGCGGCAGCCTAGCCGGGCCGCGGCGCTTGCGGCCTCGCAGCCTGCATGGCCGGCACCTACCACTACGATGTCGAAATCAAAGCAGGTCATTGCCGTGTGATGGAAATCCGGGTGTCCGCGCCATTCTGCGGAGCGCCCGCGCTCCTCTTGTAAGGCAAAAGTAATCCAATTTTGCGAAACTTGCGCGGCTTTCCCTCACGGCGGGACTTGCCGCT
>CAZLLM010000159.1:0-4465 GCA_964560405.1 uncultured Prevotella sp. | reverse complement strand
AATTACGTTAATTTTATGCAAGAGAATGATAAAACCGCTAAATTTATGACGCGAAACGGCCGAAGCGGGCGGGTGTGGATGCCGCAGACTTCCGCCGCTGGTCTGACTTACAAAGTCCGGCAGTGTCAGAAATAACATGGAATCATCAGAATATAAACGTTATGAGAAAAGTTTTTGTTTGGCTTAGCCTCTTGCTCTTTACGCCATCTGCCTATGCGGCAGACAGTCTGTTTGTAAAAGCGCCGGAAATACCGGTTTTGATTGACCGCACAGATAATGTGCTGTTGGAAATGCGTGTGCAGGCATGCAAAGGTGACGTGCTCAACAGGCTTTCCCTGCAATTCGGCGAGGGGATGGATTTGGGCGGCATAAAGGCTTTGCGGCTTTACTATGGCGGGACAGAGGCGGTTACACGGCAGGGCAGGCATTACAGCCCTGTATCCTACATTTCCGCCTATGCGGAAGGCAGGACAAAGGCCGCCAACCTGTCATATTCCGTCCGTCAGGACGAAACGGAGGACATTGCCGGCGCGATAACTTTAACCAGCAGCCAGCCTATGATTGAAGGAGTGAACTACTACTGGGTGAGCATCGAAATGAAGCCGGACGCTTCTATTTTGTCGGCTTTCACTGTTGAGGTGACGGCAGCGGAGGTCAGCGGCAGGGAGGCGACAGTTGTGTGGGACAAGGAAGCGGTTGTCCGCCGCACTGGAGTCGGTGTCCGCCACGCCGGCGATGACGGTTCTGCGGCCTACCGCATTCCAGGACTGACGACGACAAAAGAGGGGACGCTTATCGGCGTGTACGACATACGCTACAATAGCAGCAAAGATTTGCAGGAAAAGATAGACATAGGCGTAAGCCGCAGCACTGACAAAGGGCAGACTTGGGAGCCTATGCGTGTGGCGATGACATTCGGCGAGACGGGCGGCCTGCCTCACGCGCAGAACGGCGTGGGCGACCCGTCAGTCCTCGTGGATGAGGAAACGGGTACAATCTGGATTGCCGCCGTATGGATGCATGGCAAGGGCAACGAATTCGGCTCGCAGAGCTCGCTGCAGGGAATGTCGGTCGATAGCACCGCCCAGCTGATGCTTGTCAAGAGCGAGGACGACGGCCGGACTTGGAGCAGTCCGGTCAATATCACTTCGCAGGTGAAAGACCCATCCTGGTATCTTCTGCTGCAAGGGCCGGGCAGGGGGATTACGATGAAAGACGGGACGCTGGTTTTCCCGATACAGTTCATTGATTCCGCCCGCGTATACCATGCCGGAATAATGTACAGCAAAGACCGGGGGGACACATGGCACTTGCACAGTCCGGCACGCACAAACACGACGGAGTCGCAGGTTGCCGAAGTGAAGCCGGGCGTCCTGATGCTGAATATGCGTGACAACAGGGGAGGAAGCCGCGCCGTAGCTACCACCCGCGACTTGGGCAGGACATGGGAGGAGCATCCGTCCAGCCGCAACGCGCTGCCGGAGCCGGTATGCATGGCAAGCCTTATCCACGTGGACGCGGAAGACAACGTTACGGGGAAAGACCTGCTCTTATTCTCCAACCCTAACACGGTGAAAGGGCGCAATCACATCACGATAAAGGCAAGCGTTGACGGAGGCGTGACATGGCCGCTTTCCAATCAGGTTATGCTGGATGAGGGCGAGAGCTGGGGCTATTCCTGCCTGTCGATGATTGACAGGGAAACCGTCGGCATTTTGTACGAATCGAGCGCAGCTAACATCGTTTTTCAGGCCGTCAGGCTGGCCGACATTGTGAAATAGCCCCGTATGAAACGCCTGCCGCGAAGCGCGGAAAACGACGCTTCCGACAAAGGCTTCCTTGCCGGAACGGGACAAATGGCTATATTTGCGTGATAAAAAAGCGGAGAGTGTCCAAAGCGCGGCTGTTCGTGGCCGAAAGCAGGCGCTTCCGCGTACAGGGTACGGGAGAAGGCGAAAGCGGCGACAGTGTCCGGCCGCAGAAACCGAATGATGCGTTAAATAAGTTTCCTGACCCTGTTTTGAAGATCAGCGTCATGTTTCCAATGCCTGAAAACCGCTCCCGCACTGCCGCCAATCCGTTGGGGATGTTGCCGCTGTACACGCTTCTCCCGGAAAGCGGGAAACATGTCAGACGTATTCCGGAAATGCAAGGGATGTATTCCAAAGTAGAAGAGGAGAGAGAAATGTATTTGGTTGGGCATATTATCGCGGGGATGTCCGTGAAGCGATTGCAGGAGGCTTTCCCTGCGCGATGTCATGCAGCGTCCTTCCCGTTCGCCGGCTGCGGCTCAGGCAGAGACAGGGCAATCCGAGCCGGGCGTTTGCACTCGGCGTAAAGACGAATCAGCGAAATGGAGCATATAAGCAAAGCTAAGCTGAACGCCACGTTCAAGTCTTCAGATACGGAGGAATGGCTTGACATACACTTCACGCGCCCCTTAGGATATCTGTGGGCGTTGTTCTTCAAGCGCCTGCGTGTGCATCCCAACGTAGTTACGATAATGTCAATGGTCATAGGGGCGGCATCGGGCGCGATGTTTTACCATAAAGACCTCGCGCACAATATAGCGGGCGTGCTGCTGCTTGTCTGGGCGAACCTGTTCGACAGCGCCGACGGGCAGCTGGCGCGCATGACGGGGAAAAAGACCCTTTGGGGAAGGCTGCTCGACGGGTTCGCCGGCGATGTGTGGTTCTTCGCGATTTATCTTGGCATAGTGCTGAGGGTATGGAATGATTGCATACCTTTTACGCAAGTCAGCTGGAGCGTGTTCATCCTTGCCATATCGGTCTTTTCCGGCACCGTATGCCATGCGCGTCAATGCCAGATTGCCGATTATTACCGCAACATCCACCTTTACTTTCTGAAAGGCGGGGACGACAGCGAGCTTGGCACTTCGCGCAGACAGAGGGAGCTGCTGGAATCTACGCCGAAGAAAGGGAATTTCTGGTGGCGCGTCTTCTTGTTTTTTTACGGGAAATACACGCACTCCCAAGAATCCATGACACCCTACTTCCAGGATTTGATGAGTGTGATCAACGGCAAGTTCGGCGGCGCGGCGCCTGAAAAATTCAGGCTCGACTTCCGAAAGGAAAGCCTGCCAATGATGAAATATGCCAATATCCTTACTTTCAACTGCCGCGCTGTCACCTTATACGTATGCTGCCTGCTTGATATCCCCTGGCTCTACTTTTTCGTGGAGATAACAGCCTTTTCGATGCTCGCCTTTTATTTGCGCAACCGCCACGAGTCGATGTGCAGGCATTTCGCAATGCTGCTGAAAAACGGCTATTACGACCAATGACGAATGGCGGCGCAATTGGCAAGGCGTAAGGCGGAGGCGTTCCGGCTGCAGAGATGAGAAACAAGGCAATGAACGTGTTCCTGGCCGCGGGCATTGTGGCGATAGCCGTAATGCTGCTCACCTTTGATGTCTCTTACCGCGAGATTTGGGAGAACCTGAAACGCGCAGGCTGGTGGTTCATCGCCGTGCTTCTTATTTGGATCCCCATATACCTGCTGAACGCCTGCTCATGGAACGCCATAATAAACAACGGCGTCCGGCCTAAGGCGCTTCCTTTCATGAAAGTTTTCAAGTACACGGTTTCAGGCTACGCGCTCAATTACATAACGCCCGTCGGTGTGCTTGGCGGAGAGCCGTACCGCGTCATGGAACTCAAACCGTATCTGGGAATAGCTAAGGCCACGTCGAGCGTCATTCTTTACATGATGATGCACATTTTCTCGCATTTCATATTCTGGGCGTTTTCCATAGCCCTGTACGCGGTGTCGCATTTCGGCGAAATCGACATGGCGAGGGGGCTGCTGCTTGCGGTCGTAACGGCGTTCTGCGGCGCGGGGATATATTTCTTTATGAAAGGCTACAGAAACGGGTTCGCCATGAGAGCGCTCAAGCTGTTCACTCGCGTACCCGGGCTGAGGCGGAAAGCGCGGCGCTTCGTGGCGGAGAAAGAAGAGACGGTTACGCGCATTGACGCGCAGATAGCCGAGCTTCACAGACAGAACAGGCGGACTTTCCACCTGTCGCTCTTCCTCGAGTTCGCTTCGAGAATCGTAGGCTGCCTGGAGCTGTGGTTTATCTTCAAGATACTTATCGACAACGTCTCTTTCTGGGACTGCATTCTGATACAGGCGTTCACATCCCTGTTCGCCAACCTCTTCTTCTTCATGCCCATGGAAATGGGGACGAGAGAGGGCGGCTTCGCCCTCGCCGTCGGCGGGCTGTCCATGTCGGGCGCCTTCGGGGTGCTTGCCGGACTGCTTACGAGAATAAGGGAAATGGTTTGGGTCGCCGTAGGGATAGGCCTTATAAAGATATGGAGGGAAAGGCTGCCGGCTGCTGGCGGGCGGGACGGAAGCGGCGCGTGAACACCGCGCGCAGGGTCATGCCGCCGGCGTAAAAAAGCCCCGGACTGGCGCTTGTCCGGGGCCGGCTGCAGAGGCC
>CAZLLM010000158.1:0-4516 GCA_964560405.1 uncultured Prevotella sp. | reverse complement strand
ATGCGCCTTCGCGCCCGCAAGACACGGCGGCGCGGAGGGAGCAGCCCTCAATCCGTCGCGGAAGACGGGAAGGCGCGCGGGAAAGGCGGGACAAGTGTGCGGGAAAGGCGGACAAGCGTGCGGGAAGCGCGGGGCAAGTGTGCGGGAAGCGCGGGACAAGCGCGCGGGAAAGGCGGGACAAGCAGGCTGGAAGCGCGGGACAAGCAGGCTGGAAACGCGGGACAAGCGCGCGGGAAAGGCGGAACAAGCGTGCGGGAAACGCGGAACAAGCGTACGGGAAAGGCGGGACAAGTGCGCGGGAAAGGCGGGACAAGCGGGCGGGAAGCGCGGGACAAGCGTGCGGGAAAGGCGGGACAAGCGGGCGGGAAGCGCGGGACAAGCAGGCTGGAAGCGCGGGGCAAGCGTGCGGGAAAGGCAGAACAAGCGTACGGGAAAGGCGGGACAAGCGGGCGGATTTATTGAAAAATTGTATATATATTATTTTCTGGGGGAAAGGGTGAAGGAAATCGCTATATTTGCGTCATGATGTCAGCGGCGGGCCGCGCGGCCTCCCTGACGGGAAAAGGAAGCCTACTCTTAAAACGAAATAGCATGACAAGGAAAAAACTGCTGAGTATGTCCCTGCTGACGGCAGCGTTCTGCGGCTCCGTCCGGGCGGTGGACGTGTACGTTTATCAGAACGGGAACTTCAAACCTGTAAGCGAGTCAAAGGACTTGTACAAGATCGTGTTCGGTGAGGACAGCACGCGGTTTGTCACGGAGGACGGCGGCGCCGTGACGCTGAGCAACGGGTCATTCGCGTTCCTCACTTTCCGGGAGGCTGATATCCCGACCGGTGCCGCCTCCGCGCGCGAGGACGGCGCGGACATCGCCTGCGACGGCGAGGGCATAACCGTCAGGAGCGGCAGCCCCCTCGCGAGGGTGACCGTCGCCGACTCTTCGGGCCGCGTGCTGGCCGACGTGAAGCCGCGCGACGCTTCCGTTTACTTTTCGCTTCAAGGGCTGCCTCCCGGCGTGTACATCGTCAGGGCGCACGGCGGTAACGGCGTGACAACGAAAAAGGTGACAAAAAGGAGGTGAGCCATGTGGGGACGTGTCAGATTCGGACTGAGGGCGGCGGCTTTCGCCGCGGCGATGGCCGCCGGCGCGGGGGCTTACGCGCAGGTCCAGGACTATTTGTTTTACAGCAAGGATACCGTGTTGAAGACCATTGATGTCACGCAGGTCAACATCATAAGCTTCGCGTCCGCGGATAGCATACAGGTGTACGGCAATGACTGTGAGAGCCTTTACTCGCAGCAGCGCAGTGCCATTGACAGCATAGTGGTGGTCACGCGCGACATCACGCTGGAAAAAGACAAGTACGAGATAGGGTTCGGCGACACCATTGTGGGGGTGAAGGTCAGCAGCACCGCCGGCGGCTTCACAACCACAGTCTCCGCCTCCGAGCCCGGCTGGATAAGGGAGGTTTCGGACTCCGATTCTGTGAGCGTGAGGCGCTTTATAGTGGATGAGAACCTTTCGTCGCGAAGCCGCACCGCGGAGATAGAGTTCAGGAACGAGAAGTACGGCATTTCGAAGAAAGCCGAGATTGTGCAGGCGGGGTCGCCGTACAGCATAGAGGGCGTGACGGTGGAAAGCGACATCAAGGTGAAGCCTACAAGCGGCACGGCGAGCGAGTGCCAGCCTGGATATGGAATTGAAAGGAGTTACGACGGGATATTCGTTTCTGAAAATCATAAGGAAGACTTTTACCACTCCACATGGAGCCAGTCTGCGGCGTTTCCTGTGACGCTGGAATACAGCTTCAACGAGGAGCCCGATTTGGACTACCTTGTCTACTATACTCGGAAAGGCAACGGCAACTTCGGGAAAGTGGACATTTACGCATTCACGGAAAGCCATCCGGATTCGCTGCTGATAGGGCATTATGACTTCGGGGAGAAGAACGAGCCGAGCCGGGTGGTGTTCGACAGCACCCTCCACAAGGTGAAGAAGATAACATTCATAGTCTTTTCCGGCAAAAACGGTTTCGTGAGCTGCGACGAAATGGAGTTTTACCGAAAGAAGACGGACAAGAAGCTTGACGGGCAGCTGCTGGAGGTGTTCTCCGACATCACGTGCACGAAGCTCAAGGAAGGCGTCGGCGACACTGCGATAAGCGCCCTGCCGGGGTACTTCGCAAGGCTGGCCAGAATGCTGCGCGACAGCACATACGACGAGTGGGAGAAGCGGTTCCGCATCCAGCGTTATGAGCCGTACAGCAACATCGAGGAATGGGCGGACAGCCTGATGACGAGGCGGTACAGCAACCTCGACAACCCGACAGGCATCTATGTGGAGCCCGGCGACTCCGTGATTATCCTTGTAGGCAGTACGCACGGCCATTCGCTGGCAGTCCAGTGCATAGGCGAGGAAACGGTCGGCAGCGAAGACGGCGCTTATGTGGAGCCTGCGGCCAGCGGCGAGACGCACTTCCTCAACGAAGGCGTCAACAAGGTGGGCTTCACGCAGGGCGGCATGCTGTTCATAATGTACACGGCGTCCCCCGGCGACAGCGCCGTCACCATACACATCCCCCGCATGAGCGGCAAGGTAAGCGGCTTCTTCGACCTTAAGACCGACAGCACCGACGAGAAGTACGCCGAGCTGCTCGGCAAAGCCACCTACAAGTACTTCTGCGTGCGCGGCGAAAGGATGATATTCTACTTCCACCGCCTCAAAATGCTCGAAGCAGCCCCCAAAGAAATCCTCTCGGCCATCAACCTCTGGGACGACATACTGAAATGGGAGCAGGAGATGTGCGGCGTTGAGCAATACCGGCAGCAGGGGCTGTACAACAACCACATGTTCTCCATCTCGCCCGAAGGCAGCTACATGTGGGCCTCCGACTACCGCGTGGGCTTCGTCTACACCTACCTCAGCAACATCCTCCTCCGCGATAACGTCATGGCGGCCGAAGACAACGCATGGGGCCCCGCGCATGAGATAGGCCATGTGCACCAGCTCGCCATCAACTGGCCGGGATGCTCCGAGTCGAGCAACAACCTCTTCTCGAACTACGTCATCTACCGGCTCGGCAAGTACAAGTCGCGCGGGTGGGGGCTTGACGAGCTCGCCAAGTCCGTGTACGGCGACAGCTGCGCGTGGTACAACGTCGGAGGAGGCTACAAAGACGACGCAGGCGAAAAAACCGAGATACACATGCGAATGTACTGGCAGCTGTGGATTTACCTCGAACTGTGCAAAGGCACGGCGGACAACCCCACCGTGTGGCCGAAAATCTTCGAGGAGATGCGCACGAAGTACAGGGACATCCCGGACAGCGAGCCCGGAAAGCGCCAGATGGCCTTCGTCAAGGCCGTGTGCGACGCAGCGAAGGAAGACCTGACGGAGTTCTTCGAGACATGGGGCTTCTTCAAGGAAGTGAACCAGCAAATCGGCGACTACGGCACTTACCAGTACACGGTCACCGACTCGATGATTGATGAGACGAAAAAATACATCGCGGACAAACACTACCCGAAAGCGCCCCCCGTGCAGTACATCGAAGACCGCAAGCGCGACTTCTTCCCCGAAGACGACTACCGCTACACGCAGGTGGGCGACGTGGGCTACTACGAGCAGTTCCAGGATTCCGCGCAAATCGCCGATACAGTCACGTACAGCTGCAACACCGCCGACGGCCGGCAGCATGTCGAAATCACCGGCGGCGACAAGGACAAGGCAGTGGCTTTCGAGATAAGGGAAGCCGGTGAAGACGAGAAGCCGGGCAAACTGCTCTACTTCTCCGACTCTTTCAACTTCACCGTGCCCGAAACCATACAGCTGGAAGGCGCAGGCTTCTACGCCGTGCAGTCCGACGGGCAGCGCATACCGATGACAGAGACCAAGTGACGCGCCGCCGGCGGCGCCCAGTGCGGCCTTTTCCGCCTGCGCGCCCCGCACGGCATCACACACAAAGAGGAGAGGGAGCGGCCTTCGTGCCGCCCCCCTCCTCTTTTTCGCATCCGCCCCCCTCTCGTGTCCTCCGCCTCTCTCTTTCTCGCACGTACACGCGGCGCAAGAATACGCAAACGGCGGCAGGCAAAGCAGCAGCATCCCCCGCGGCGCGAAGCGCGACAGCCGCAATACGAAAGACGCGGCAGTCAGTCGCAACAAACAAGCAGTGGAAAGCGCGGCAGCCGCGAAGCAACGGACACACCCGCAAATCGCACCCCTCACAAAAAACTGCCCCGCCCCCTCTTTCGCACCCGCAAAGCGACGGACACCCTCATAGACCGTCCGCGCCGCCTTTGCAGAGCGTCCGCCCCCGCTCCGTTTTCCGGCCGCATTCTTTCAGCCTGCGCAAACGCCCGCTTCCGTTTGCGCCCATTACGGGATGTTTCCCCCGCGTTGCCGCCGCCAGTGGAGGGCACTGCGGAGGCGGTGGGGAGGGAGCTGCGGGGCGCTGCCCAACTCTCTTATAATCTCATGCCAACTCTCATATAAGACAATTTTGAGACTCTTATAAGAC
>CAZLLM010000157.1:0-4534 GCA_964560405.1 uncultured Prevotella sp. | reverse complement strand
CTCAAAATTGTCTTATATGAGAGTTGACATGAGATTATAAGACAATTGGGATGCCGCGCGCAATCCCGCGCAAGGCGGCCCGCAAGCAGGCTCACCGCCGGCGCGCGCGGCTGAGCAGGGCGTCTATCTGGCTTCCGAGAGGGTCTGCGCCGCCGTTCCTCACGGTGAAGTCCGACAGCCTCTCCTTCTCCTCCTCCGGCATCTGCATCCCCATCCAGAGCCGCACCGCGGCTGCGTCCGCCCCGTCGCGCCTCATCACGCGGGCTACGCGCTCCTCCTCGCCGGCCGAGACGAACACCTTGAAGTCCACCTCGCTGTCGAAACGCGCCTCGAACAGGAGGGCGCACTCCATGGCCACCGCCTCCGCCCGCTGGGCCCGCGCCCAGCTGCGCCACCGCTCCCGCACGAGAGGGTGCACCGCCGCGTTGAGGAGCGCGGCGTTCTCCGGCGACTCCGTCATGAACCCGCGCAGCAGCCGCTTGTCCAGCCCCCCATCCGCGCCGAAGACGCCGGGCAGCAGGCCCGCCAGCCTGCGGCGGAGCGCCCCGTTGCCGAGCATCTCGCGCCGCGCGCATTCGTCGCAGCTGAATACGGGTACGCCGCGCCTTTCGAGCATGCGGCACACGAAGCTCTTGCCGCTGCCTATGCCGCCGGTGACGCCTATCCTAATTTTCGGGAAGCACATCTTCGATGAGAAACTCCACTTCGCCCGGCGTTATCCTGACGTTCGAGACCCCCGGCGGCACGGTCTTGAGGCGGAGCGCGTGCTTGCCCGTCTTGTTGCCGGCTATCTCGCCGTAGCTGACGACAAGCACGAAGTCGCGCGCCGTAACGCGGCTGTACCGCGACGCGCCCACCTGGAACGTGATGTTCACCTTAGAGGGGAACGTGCGCAGCACTTTCGTGGCGGGGAAATTGACGAACTGTATCGGCACTTGCACGGTCTTCTCCGTTATCTGGTCTACGTAGACCCTCGCCGTTACCGACGGGGGCGTGAACTTGGCGCCCCTTATCGGGCGCAGGACGGCCGTCACCGCCGTGTCCCCCGAAAGCCCCGCCGCCTTCTGCGGCACGGTGTACGCCGCGGTCAGCGTGTCGAGTATCTCCTGCAAGGCGCATACGCTCACCGTGTCGGGCGTAACGGTCACGCCCGACACGCCGAAGCGCTCGCGCGCCCTGAAGCGCCCTTGCAGGCGGACGGGGACGCGCCTGAAAGCCCCGTAATTGTAGAAATACTCCAGCGTGTCGGGGCGGTAGGAGACGATATGCGCCGTCGGGGGCAGCTGCCGCGCCGCCTGCCTCACGTACTCGCCGGCAAGCGCGACGGCGTGCCCGCTGGCCGCCGTGTGCTGCGCGAAGTCCACCGCCACCGGCGAAAAGGGCGAGACGTAGCGGTACTGGAGCAGCACGTAGCCCCTGTCTCTCACCACAACGCGCAAATAGCGCGGGAGGCCCGTCGTTATCACCGCCTTCTCAGGCACGTTGACAAGCCGGAGGGGGACATCGAACTCCATCTCGTAGTCGGCCCCAAGGCTTTTGAAAAGCCAGAACACTGTGGAAAGGGCGACGAAGAACAAGAAAATCAGGAACTGCTTGTCCATCGCCCGTGAAAGCAGCTCCCTCGCCTTTGCCAATGTCCCTGTAAGAAAACGCACGTCCTGTGTATGCGCCCCGTGGCGCACCCCTTTTCGCCCGCCCCGCGCCTGCGCGGAACGCCGCGGGAAGCCCTCCCCGCGCAAGGCCCCAGCCGCGGCCTCCCTCTTCCGCCCTGCGGCGAGCCGTCAGCGCGCCTGCATGGATTTCACGTCGCCGAAGACGGAGGACTTCTCCACCTTTATCTTCACGCCGGCGGCTATCTCAAGCGTGACCGTGGACGACGCGGGGTCGCACGTCTTCACCACTCCGTGCACTCCGCCCGCCGTAACCACCTCCATGCCCGGCTCGAGCGAATCGCGGAACTTCTGCAGCTCTTTCTGCCTTTTTCTCTGCGGCCGTATCATGAAGAAATACATGATGGCGAAGACCGCGATCATCATTATAAGGAACGGCATGCTCGACCCTCCTTGCGGCTGCGTTTGCAGAAACGCGGTAAGCGTTGTCATAATTTATGTTTTTAGTTGTCAGTAATGCCCCGGCGTCCGGGATGTTTTCATTTCAAAAGCCTGCCGGAGGCGCGCATATCCTTCACGACGGCGTCAAGCAGGCCGTTTATGTAGACATGGCTGCGCGGCGTGCTGTAGTCTTTCGCTATTTCGAGGTATTCGTTCATGGAGACCGCCGCCGGGATTGTGGGGCAGCCCGATATCTCCGCCAGGGCCACCTGCATTATCACGATGTCCATTACGGCGAGGCGCGAGAAGTCCCAGTTCTTGGCGTTGTCGCGTATGATGGCGCGGTAATGCTCCCCGTTGGCCAGAGCCTCGTGAATCAAAGCGGCGGCGTACTCGCGGTCTTCTTCGCTGTCGTACTCCGGGAGCAGGGGCTGCGCCGCGCCCGCGCTTTCGTCGAAGCTCCTTATCGTCTTGAGCACGAAAGTGTCCACCACAGGCTTGTCGTCGTTCCAGTACAAGCCCCGCTCCTCAAAGTAAGCGTCCAGCTCGTCCGAGCCTACGAAATAAGCCTTGTAGGCCTTGCGCCAGAAAGCCTGGTCGTCGGCGTACCCGCGCGACTCCAGCCTGCGGTACTCCTCATACTCCGCGCCGCCTGTCACAGCCTTGTACAAGTTGCGGACAAGAGCCTCGTCAAGCCATCCTGCCGCCGCCTTGTCGCGGAACGAGTTCAGCTGCCTGTTTTCCGAGAGCTGTAACGCGAAGCGGTTCTCGGCGAAAGCCGTGTCCTCCTCTTCCGTTATATTCAGCTTCCTGACGCGGACGCGCCGCGCTTCCAAGGCGCGCACGCCGCAGGCGTAGACCTCGCAAATGATAAGCAGGAGATACCGGTACATATCGTAAGACTTCGACAGGCTGAACATCAGCTCCTTTTCCGCCGCCTCCGCATTGCCGCCGCCCCTGCGGTAGTAGGCGTACACTATCTGGACTGTTTTCAGCCTTATCAGCGTCCTGTTTACCATAACTCCTCGCAATGCGGCATGAACGCCGCCGGGCTGCAAAGATAGCAAATGGCGCGGGCAAGGCAAAATGCGCCGCCGCATTTTTGCCCGCCGCAGGCACGCGCAGCGGAAAGCGGCGCGGCGTTTTCAGCAGGGAGGATTATTTTCAGCAAATGCGCCGCGCGTTTTGCGTAAATATCATAATTTTGTAATGCTTGAACACTGGACAGGCAGGGGGAAAGCGCTTAATCATTTTGTCAACACAATTATGCTGACACAAATTCTGAACGGAAGAATCCTGACGCCGCAAGGCTGGATGCGCGGCGGCTCTGTAATCATTGACGGGAGCACGATAATCGAAGTGTCAAACAACGAGCTGCACATCGAGAGTGCGCGCTTCTTCGACGCGAAAGGGTGCTACATAGTGCCCGGCGGCATCGACATACACGTGCACGGAGGCGGCGGGCGCGATTTCATGGAGGGCGAGGAGCAGGCTTTCCGCACCGCGATAAACACACACATGCGCTACGGCACGACCTCGATACTCCCCACCCTGTCGTCGTCCACCGTGCCGATGATAATGGCGGCTGTAAAGGTTACGGAAAAGCTGATGGCGCAGCCCGATTCGCCGGTGCTGGGGCTGCATCTTGAAGGCCCTTATTTCAGCGAGACAATGGCAGGCGCGCAGATGCACGAATACATCAAAAACCCCGATCCAGACGAATACAAGCACATACTCGATTCCACACGATGCCTGAAACGCTGGGACGAAGCCCCGGAGCTGCCTGGGACAATTGAGTTCGGGCGCACTTGCGTAGAGCATGGAGTGCTGCCCTGTATGGCTCATACGCAGGCCGACTACAACAGCGTGCGCACGGCATACGAGGTAGGGTTCACCCACGCGACGCATTTTTACAACGCGATGCCGGGATTCCATAAAAGCCACGAGTTCAAGTACGAGGGGACGGTGGAAAGCGTCTACCTTATTGATGACATGACGGTAGAGGTGATCGCTGACGGGAAGCACGTGCCTCCGACTATCCTTAATCTCGTCTGCAAAATAAAGGGGCCGGACCGCACAGCCCTGATAACAGATGCCTTGGCGTGCGCGGCCAGCGACAGCGGCAAAGCCTTCGACCCGCGGGTAATCATAGAGGATGGCGTGTGCAAACTCGCCGACCGCTCGGCAATCGCGGGCAGCATCGCCACAATGGACAGGCTGATACGCACTATGGTGAAAAAAGTCGGCATTCCGCTCGGCGATGTCTGCCGCATGGCTTCCGAAACGCCTGCGCGGATTATCGGCGTAGACAAGCGGAAAGGCACGCTCGAAAAGGGCAAGGACGCTGACATCATATTGTTCGACCCTGACCTGAACCTGAAATGCGTAATCGCGATGGGTCGGATGGTACGCAACGAACTGGAAGCCTGAACCGCTTCCTGAAGAACGCCGCGCACGAAGCCGCGCATCACCGGCGGAACGCC
>CAZLLM010000156.1:0-4539 GCA_964560405.1 uncultured Prevotella sp. | reverse complement strand
GACCGCAGGCACAAGACGCAGGCATGGTTTTCACGCTCCGTTTCCACATAGAATACCGCACCGGGCCGGGCGAATCGCTCGCCGTCAGCATAAGCGGCGGCAGGCGCGGGCGGGAAACCTGCAAGCGCGTCGGCATGCAGACGGAGGACGGGCGCCTGTGGCGCGCCTGCGAGGAGGCGGATCTCGACCCCGGCGCGAAATACGCATACGGCTACGCCGTAGTCAAAGGCGGCGCGGCCGCAATCGCGGAGAAGGCGTGCCCCGCACGCGAGTTCACGCTGACGGAGGGGCAGAGGGAATTTTCGTTTTACGACCTGTGGAGGTGGGACACGCGCCAGCTGAACCTGCGCAGCTCGGCCTTCACCGACTGCGTGTTCCGTTTCAGGGGAGGCGGGACGCGCGTCGCGCCGGCAGGGGCGGCGGAAGTGAAGGTACACGCCCTGCTCCCGCAGGATGGAAGCCGCCGCCTGCTGCTGACGGGAAGCTGCGGCGCACTTGGCGGCTGGGACGCGGGAAGGGGCGTAAGGATGGAGCGGACGGGGGCTTACACCTATTCAGCCATATTGCCGTGCGGCCTCATACGCGACGCGCAATACAAATACGTTGTCGCTGACAAGGACGGCGGGAGCGTCACGTGGGAGAACGGCGGCAACCGCGTGTTCCCGCCTCTGCACGGCGAGGCGGCGGCGATAGACGACGGCTGGGTGAGGGCGCCGGAATACGCCGACTGGCGCGGCGCGGGGATCGTAGTGCCGCTATTCTCGCTGCACACGGCCGGCAGCTCCGGCATAGGCGACTTCGGCGACCTGAAACGGTTCGCAGCGTGGGCGGCGGGCGCCGGGCTCTCGGCGGTGCAGATCCTTCCCGTAAACGACACCAACACCGACGGCACATGGCGCGACGCGAATCCCTACAACCCTGTGTCGGCTTTCGCGCTCAACCCCGTTTACATCGACCTGCGCGAACTGGCCGCCAGATACCGGCTGCGGCCGGAAGCCAAGAGCCTGCGGAGAAGCGCGAGGCTCAACGGCAAAAGGCTCATCGACTACGAGAACGCGCTGAAATGCAAGAGCAAAGCACTGAAAGCCATATACCGCGAAGCCAAAGGCAGCCTCGGCGCGGACAGGAAGTTCCGGGCCTTCGTCGCGGAGAACGAAGACTGGCTGACGCCCTACGCGGCCTACCGCAGCATGCGCGGCAAGCCCGAAAGCCCCCGCGCCCCGCGGACGGGCCGCGGGAGCTGCGGCGGGACGGAAGCCCAAGACGCGGCGGACAAGTCGCAGGCGGAGGAAACGCAGTACTGGCTATTCCTGCAATACACCGCATTCCGGCAGATGAAAGCCGCGCGCGACTTCGCGAGGAGGAAAGGCGTCATCCTGAAAGGTGACATCCCCATCGGCGTGAACCCGTGGGGCGCCGACGTGCGGGCGTGCCCCTCCCTGTTCAACCTTGACAAGTCGGCCGGCACGCCGCCCGACTTCTTCTCGAAAGAGGGGCAGAACTGGGGCTTCCCCACTTACAACTGGGAAGAGATGGAGCGCGACGGGTTCGCCTGGTGGAAAAGGCGCTTTGCCGTGATGTCGCGGAATTTCGACGCCTGCCGCATCGACCACGTGCTGGGGTTCTTCAGAATATGGGAAATGCCCCGCGGCGAGAGAACCGCCGAAAACGGGCGCTTCTCCCCCGCCCTGCCGCTCACGAAAGAGGAGATAGGGCGCGCCATCCCCGCGAAGCCGGAATACACTGACGCGCTTTTCCTCAGAGACGAGAAGCGGAAAGACCTTTTCCACGTGAAAATCAACGCGCGCAGCGAACCGGCGTACCGCAGCCTCGACGAGAAGCGGAAGAAGGCTTTCGACAAGCTCTACGACGACTTCTTCTGCAAACGCCACGAAAGCCTGTGGGCGCAGGGCGCCGTAAGGAAGCTCGGCGCAACAGCAAACGCCGCGAGAATGCTGCCGTGCGCGGAAGACCTCGGGATGCTCCCCAGCAACATCGGGGAAACGCTTGACAGCCTTGGCATACTTTCCCTGCAAGTGCAAAGCATGCCGAAACGGCCGGGGGCGCAGTTCGCCGACACCGTGCGCTACCCGTACAGGTCGGTGGCCACAATCTCCACGCACGACATGCCCCCGTTCCGCCTGTGGTGGAAGCGGAACCCGAAAGCGGCGAAGGACTACGCCCGCATGCTCCGCACGGCATACACGCCCGAAGCCAGCGTCGAAGCCTGCGAAAAAGCCGTGCGCCTGCACCTCGACTCGCCGTCGATGCTCTGCATGCTTTCTTTTCAGGACTGGACTTCGGTATGCGAGCACACCCGCGCCGCCTGCTCCGGCGAACAGATAAACAACCCCGCATCTCCCGGCCGCAACTGGCGTTACAAGACCCACCTCTCGATAGAGGACTTGGAAAGGGACACGGCTTTCAGCGCGAAAATCAGGGAGATGCTCACGCGGAGCGGCAGAAATTTGTTCACGGCGGCTTTGCGGAATAACATTTAATACCTACTTTCGCACCAAACGCCTGATTGTCTATGAGAAAAACACTTGCAATAGCCCTCTGCCTGCTCCCCCTCCCGCACGCAAACGCGCAAAGCCCGAGAAACCTCGAAAGGCTTGTCAGGCAGCAGAAGGCCGCGGAAGAGCTGATAAGCGCCTACAAGTTTGAAAAGGCGGCGGAGCAGCTGCAGAAAGACATCGCCTTCGCGGGAAAGAACCGGCTGCCGGCCGACACGCTGGAAGCATACCTCCGGCTCGCGAACATGGGGCAGAACATGCTCACAAGCACGGAGAAAGTGGTGTTCATCGACTCTGTCGTGGCAGACAAGGACAGCTTTCTCGGAACATTGAAGCTCGGCGAGGACGCAGGGACTATCGGCCTGTACAAAAACGTGTTCAAAAGCCGCAAGGCCTCGGCGGAAGTAGGGAACTCGTACACCTACACGCCCCAGCTCCGCGACAGGGTGTATTACAGCGACGACACCGGCTCCGGCCTGTTCATCTTCACGAGCGACCGGCTCGGCAGCGTCTGGAGCGAGCCTGCGCAGGCGGAGGGGCTGGAAGACTTCGGCTGCGGACAGACAGCCCCTTTCGTGCTGGGCGACGGCACGACAATGTACTTCGCCGCGAAAGGAGAGCAGAGCCTCGGAGGATACGACATATTCCTCACGAGGTACAGCTCCGGCAACGGCCGGTTCCTGCGCCCCGAGAACATAGGCATGCCTTTCAACTCGCCCGATAACGAATACCTATACGCGATAGACGAGACCAACAACATCGGATGGCTCGTGAGCGACCGGCGGCAGCCGGAAGGCAAAGTATGCGTGTACGTCTTCATACCCAATTCCGCACGAGAGAACTACGCCATGGAGCCCGGCGACACACTGCGCAGCTTCGCCATGATAAACGCCATACGCGACAGCCGGGCGGGGAAAGCGAAGCAGGCGGACGAAGCCCTGAGCCGCCTCGAAAGGCTGCGTTCCGAGACAACGCGGGAAGAGAAAAGGCGCGACTTCGAGTTCGTCGTGAACGACAGCAGGACATGCACGGAGCTCGGCGAGTTCCGCAGCGCGGCGGCAAGGAAGCACGCGGCGCAATGGCTCGAAGCGGGGGAGACGCTCAGGCGGACGGCGGCGCAGCTTGAAGCGGACAGAGGCCTCTACGCCGCAGCCCCGCCGGCGCAGAAAAAAGAGCTGGCGGCCGCCATCCTGGAAGAGGAAAAACAGGCCGCGGAGCTGCGGGAGCGCATCTCGGAACTCGAGAAGCTGATCAGGAAAGCCGAACTCTCCGGCGCGGAATAGCGCCGCCCGGCACGCATCCCCCCGCGGCAAAAGCTTCGCCGTTGCGGCGCAAAGACTTCGCCCCGTGCGGCAAAAAAACTTCAAGAGAACAACCGAGATAGCAGTATTGTATTATCCAAAAGGAAATTTCGACAAAAATATCCTTGATAAAGCGGTGGTGCGTTTCAGGGGTATGGAAACATTCAATGACGGGCAATTCCTGAAATTCAAAAAAATAATATGCATCCAAAACGGGCAGATTGTTCACGAGGTTGACATGTAAAAAAGGAGCGGGGCGCCCGCGACCATAAAGGACGGTTGCACCCCCCGCATGTTGATTCCGCACCGCAAATATAGCAACAATCAGACATAACACAAGCAAAAGCGCGTAAAAAAGTGAACTCACACCCTCATTGAGCCATGTTTGAAAAGAAAAGCGCAGCCAATCGGATGTTTTTCGATTCGTTGGTGAAAGAGATTTATTTCAACTGCAAGGTTTCAGACCCCGTTCGCAGGGAGCGCGAGCGGGGCTGGTGGCTGGACATTCAACTGCCTAGTTACCGTTCGGTTCTTCGCGGTGGCGGGGATGCGTTCCAGCTCGGTACACGCACTTCGAAAATTGGGTTTGATACCGCCGCCGAAATGTTGAGCAAGCGGGAGCAGAAAATCGTACAGGAGTTCATCGACCGTACATACGTTACCGATATTTTGGATGCTATTTGCGCGGCAAAAAGCTTCATCAGCGCGGCAAAAGCTTCATC
>CAZLLM010000155.1:0-4540 GCA_964560405.1 uncultured Prevotella sp. | reverse complement strand
TCGGTATAGTCACTATGTTTTTGTGAGGTGCAATTCTCGCAGATGAACAGCAGCCTGTATCGTTTTTTGTTGCGAGATACGGCAAAACAGATGAGCTTGCGATGTTTATAATTGATGATTTGGAAAACAAAAATCTTCATATAGCTAATAATGTTAAATTATCTGCGATTGGAATCGTAGAGCGGAGACGGGCTTTGCCGGCGTTTCCTAAATTTGTGGCATGAAAAAATCTGTGATATACATAATAGTAATCTTGGTAGGAATTTGTTTCGCCGTTTTGCTGTACTTGCAGCTGAGCTACATTGGAGTGGTCCTCGAAATGCGGCGGGAACAGTTCACAGAATCGGTGAATCGAGGCATTAGCCGCGTCATATACGCGATTGAGATGGACGAAACGCGGCGCGGGCTGCTTTATGACGCAAAGCAGTATGTGAAGGAGGAGAAGAACGCCCTGCCGCCAGATACCGCCGCCATACCCGACTCTGTCAGGCCGCAGGCGTCGCACCTTTACCCGCCCGTGAAGAACGACAGCAATCCCGGCGGCTTGCGGTTGCACGCGATACCCGACATGCAAATTCCCGATTTCTCCAGAAACATCACGCGGAAAGGACCGCTGACCACGTTAGGCACGACTAAAGAGATGCAGGACATCATAAAAAAGCACTATGTGTACCAGCGGAAGAAACTGGATGACGTGATATTCTCTCTGCTTTCCGAATCAGGTAAGAAGCCGATAAACGAGCGCGTGGATTTCCGCGTCCTTGACGGGCTGTTGAAAAGCGAACTCGAAAACAACGGGGTGAGGCTGCCGTACCATTTCCGCATTCTTACGCGCGACGGGCGCGAGGTTTACCGTTGTTCCGACTATGACGCGAAGGGGGCGGACTACCCCTTTACGAGAATTCTGTTCCCTAACGACCTGCCTGAAAACCTGGCTGTATTGAGCCTCCATTTCCCCGGCATGGGCAAATATATATTCAGCAGCGTGCGATTCATCATCCCCGCTTTCGTTTTCACGATAATATTGCTGATAACCTATGCTTTTACGATAATACTCGTGTTCCGGCAAAGGAAGTACACACAGATGAAAAACGATTTCATCAACAACATGACGCACGAGTTCAAGACGCCAATCTCCACGATTTCCCTTGCGGCGCAGATGCTCGCCGACCCTGCCGTGTCGAAGGACGAGAAAAAGTTCGCATGGCTTTCAGGCATTATAGCCGACGAGACGAAACGCTTGCGTTTCCAAGTGGAAAAAGTTTTGCAGGTGTCGCTTTTCGACCGCAGCAAAGCCAAGTACAACAAGCGCAAGCTCAACATAAATGATGTTATAGCCGACATAGCGCACACCTACGCGGTAAAGATGAAAAACGTGGGCGGGGAGCTGGACACCGACCTTGCCGCGGAAAGCGCGATGATTTTCGCTGATGAGATGCATATGACCAACGTCGTGTTCAACTTGCTTGACAACGCGCTGAAGTACCGCCGCGACAACGTGAAGCTGCAGCTGAAGATTTCCACTCGCAACGAGGGTTCGTGCATCGTTATATGTGTCGCCGACAACGGGACGGGAATACGGCGCGAAGACCTTCACAAGATTTTCGGCAGGTTCTACCGCGTCCACACCGGCAACCTCCATGACACGAAAGGCTTCGGGCTGGGGCTGGCCTACGTGAAGTCAATAGTCAAAGTGCATGGCGGAAGCATACACGCCGAAAGCGAAGTGGGGTGCGGGACAAAATTCATGATAACATTACCAACAATCAAAAACTAAGCTGATATGGAAGAGCAAATAAGAGTCCTACTTTGCGAGGACGATGAAAACCTGGGCGTACTGCTGAGAGAATACCTCCAGTCAAAAGGCTTCGACACCGAACTGTACCAAAACGGCGAACTGGGCTTCCGCGCTTTCGTCAAGAACAAGTACGACATTTGCGTGCTTGATGTGATGATGCCCAAGAAAGACGGCTTCACGCTTGCCCGCGAAATCAGGCAGCTTAACACAGAAGTGCCCATCATTTTCCTGACCGCGAAAACGCTGAAAAGCGACATCCTGAACGGCTTCAAGATAGGGGCGGACGATTATATAATGAAACCTTTCTCGATGGAGGAGCTCGTGTTTCGCATCGAAGCGATATTGCGCCGCGTAAACAGGAGGAAGAGCAGCGAGGTCACCAGCTACCAGATGGGCGGCTTCGTGTTCGACACGCAGAAGCAGACACTTACGCTCGGCGAGGAAGTGACGAAGCTGACGACGAAGGAATGCGACCTGCTCAAGCTGCTGTGCGAACACGCGAACGAAATCCTCCAGCGCGACTTCGCCCTGAAAACGATATGGGTGGACGACAATTACTTCAACGCCCGCAGCATGGACGTGTACATAACGAAACTGCGCAAGCATCTGCGCCCCGACCCCAGTGTGGAGATAATAAACATACACGGCAAAGGTTACAAGCTGGTAATGCCCGGATGACGGCAAGGCGGCAGTGCCGCCGGTGGGGACATTCCTGCGGCATCCCGCGCCAAGTCTGACATAAGAAAGCATGTCAGACTTGTTTTTCTGCCCGCATCCCCGCGGCAGCGCGGAATGTCCGCCGCACGTGCCGCGGCAGCGGAGCGGCATCCCCGGCGGCGTTACGGCTTGCTGCCGCCGGCGACGTTCTCGAAAACCCTCCGCAGCACGTCCTGCGATGTGCGTATCTCGCTAAGGCTTAGCCCCCGCAAGGCTTCCTTAAGCGTTAAAAGCGCCACGCGGATGGCCGCCTCCTGCACGTCAAAGCCTTTCTGTGTGAGGCGTATTATGTTTTTGCGCCGGTCGAAGCGGTTGGGCGTGCGCGTTACGAGACCAAGGAACACCATCGAGTTTATCAGCCTCACCATGCCGGGCTTGTCCTTGTACATGGCATCGCACAGCTCCTGCTGCGACACCCCGTCGCGCAGCTTCAGGCGCTGGAGCACGTTCCATTGTTCGGGAGTAAGGTCTAAGCCCGCCGCGTGAAAATTGTGAAGCAGCTTGCGGCTTATCGCCGCCGACGCTTTTCCGTTCAAAATGGCGAATATCAGCCGCACGTCAATGTCTACAAGCGTTTCCATAACAGATGCCGGTTTGCGCAAAATTAGCATATCCGCCGATATTACAGGCCATTTCCGAAATACTGGGGGCGCGGCGTTTTGCCAATCAAAAACAAAAGCGTAAATTCGCGGTCGATTCTGTAAAAACAAAACACCAAAAACAAAAACTAAATGACAAACCAGTACGAAACCGTTTTCATAATTACTCCCGTTTTGTCTGCCGAGCAGATGAAGGAAACGGTCGGAAAATTCAAGGGCATACTGGAGGCGAACGGCGCCGAGCTCTTGAACGAGGAGAATTGGGGCATGAAAAAGCTGGCGTACCCCATAGAGAAAAAGTCGACAGGCTTCTACGTCCTGCTCGAATTCAAGGCGGAGCCCACTCTGATGCGGCAGCTCGAAACAGAGTTCCGGCGCGACGAAAGGATAATCCGCTTTATAGTAGTGAAGATGGACAAATACGCGGCGCAGTACGCGGAAAAGCGCCGCAACAAGAAAGCTAAGAAAGAGGAGGAATGAAAAATGGCACAAGAACAATCGGAGATCAGATACCTCACGCCGCCGACAATTGACCTGAAAAGGAAGAAATACTGCCGTTTCAGGAGAAGCGGCATAAAGTACATCGATTACAAAGACCCGGAGTTCCTGAAGAAATTCCTGAACGAGCAGGGCAAGATACTCCCGCGCCGCATAACAGGCACGTCGCAGAAGTACCAGCGCCGCGTTGCGCAGGCAATCAAGCGCGCCCGGCATCTCGCCCTCCTTCCGTATGTCACAGACTTGATGAAATAAAAACAGGAGGGCGCGAAATGGAAATCATACTGTTGGAAGACGTACAAGGGTTAGGGTACAAGGACGACATCGTGAATGTTAAAAACGGCTACGGCCGCAACTTCCTCATACCCGGCAAGAAAGCCATGCTGGCCACCGAATCGGCGAAAAAGAACCTTGCCGAAAAGCTGCGGCAGCGCAAGCACAAGCTCGAGAAAATCAAGAACGAAGCGCTCGCCCTCGCCGGACAGCTTTCAAAGCTCGAAGCGCTGGTCGTAGCCACAAAGGTGAGTCCCACAGGAGTAATCTACGGCTCGGTGAACGCGCTGCATATAGCCGACCTCCTTAAAGAGAGGGGCTTCGACATCGACCGCAAGAAAATCGTGCTGAAAGAGATCAAAGAGGTCGGCAGCTACGAGGCCGTGGTGAACCTGCACAGGGAAGTGTCGGTCACCATACCTTTCACCGTTGTCGATGAGAACGCCAAAGGCGGTGCGGACAAGGCAGCCGCTCCCGCCGAAGCCAACGAAGCCCCCGCCGAAGCCGCAGAGACGCGGCGCGAAAGCGGAGAGGCGGAGCCTGAAGGCGGAGAAGCGCAGGCCTGAGCCCCGGCGCGGGGATACGCGGAAAGAAGCGGCAGGCGCGATAACGCGATACGGAGGAGGCCGCAACCCAATCAAGGTTGCGGCCTCCC